>CBFGNA010000007.1:0-17947 GCA_965650045.1 uncultured Polaromonas sp. | reverse complement strand
ACCTCGGTCAGCACCTCGGCGCCAAAGCCGCTGGTGCGCAGGAGGGTTCTGGCCGGCAATCCAATGAAGCTGTAGCGGCCGAAACGTTCGCCACCCACCACGGATTCCAGCAGGAAGCTGAATTTGCCGCCGTCTTTCGAATGCGCGAGTTTCAGATACAGCGACAGCGGGGTTTCGAGGTCCGCAAAGGCTTCCGCCATCAGCGGAATGCGGTTGTAGCCCTGCAAGGCAAGGCTCTTGAATTCAAGTTCAGTGATCACGGCGTGTTCCTTTTTCCGGTGACAACCACGCTATGGGGTCGCCACCGTCATTCATTCAAATCGCCCCGTGGGGGCAAGGGTGCCGGTGCTACGGGGGCACGGCGCGTCAAACATGTGCGGGTGCGGCCGCCTGGGCCGTCACTTCGCAACGGAAGTCAGGCCCGCCAGGGCCAGGCTCCCCGGTCGCCGTGACCTGTTTGAACGATGCGGTGAATGAACATAAGGCCTGCAGTGTAGCAAACCGCCGCCGGCCATCCGCAAGAGCACGCCCATACTCGCAAACCCTGTTGCCCTCAGGGCGCCCGGCATTACAAAATGCTACAAAACGAACGCTCGTTCTATTTTCCAGGAGACCAGCATGAAGATTTTCAAACCCTGCGCCGCGGCCTTGCTCGCGGGCCTGCTGGCCCTCGGTGCCACCGCCGCGACCATCGAAGTGGGGGGTGTCAAGCTTGAAGACAGCACCGATGTCCGTGGCAGCAAGCTGGTGCTCAACGGCGCCGGCATCCGTTACAAGGCGGTGTTCAAGGTCTACACCGCTGGCCTCTACCTGGGCAAAAAGGCTTCCACCCCGGAAGAGGTGCTGGCTGCCCCGGGCGCCAAACGCATGACCATCACCATGCTGCGCGAGATCGACTCCAACGAACTCGGCAAGCTGTTCACGCGCGGCGTGCAGGACAACGCACCCAAAAACGAGATGTCCAAGCTGGTCCCTGGCCTGATCAAGATGGGCCAGATTTTTTCGGACCAGAAGCGGCTGATGACCGGCGATGTGTTCATGATTGACTGGGTACCGGGCACCGGCACCATCATCACCGTCAAAGGCGTGCCGCAGGGTGAGCCGTTCAGGGAGCCGGAATTCTTCAACGCGCTGATGCGCATCTGGCTCGGTCCGGAGCCGGCCGACTGGAAACTGAAAGACGCCCTGCTGGGCAAGGCCGGCTGAGCCCCGGGCAGGGGCTACACCGTATCCGGCGGATGCGCGGGACGGGATGAACGGGGCGCAAGCCCCGTTGTTGTTTCCAGCCGGGTCACGTCGATGTCGGCCAGCGTGTCCACAAAACCATCGGCATCGACCGCGCGCACCGGCTGCCCGTGGTTGTAGCCGTAAGTCACCAGCACCACCGGGCAACCCGCCGCACGCGCTGCGCGCGCGTCGTTGCTGGAGTCGCCAATCATCAAGGTCCGTGCCGGTGGCTGCCCCAAAACCTCGCAGGTTTTGAGCAAGGGCAGCGGATCGGGTTTTTTGCGTTCGAAGACATCGCCGCCGAACACCTGGCTGAAAAACCCGTCGAGCCCTTTGGCCTTGAGCAGCGGCAAGGCAAAGGCGGTGGGTTTGTTGGTCAGGCAGGCCAGCACCAGCCCCCGGTCCCGCAGACGCTGCAAACCGTCAAACACCCCCGGGTACACCTGCGCATGCCGGCCATTGACGGCGAGGTAGTGCCGCTGGTAGCTGTCCCAGGCCTGCGGAAAACGCCGGTCCACGTCCTCGTTTGCTCCCAGATTGATAGCTGCTTGCGCCCGTCCCATAAGGGCTGGAGGCACTTTTGATGCATGGTGAAGAACGTGATGAAGAACGGCGTGAATCAAATGCTCCGAGCCCTTCCCCACCAGTGGCTCCACCACCGCGCGATCCACCGGCGCCAGCGCCAGGTCGGCCAGCATCCGGTTCAGGGCGACCACAAAGTCACCCAGGGTATCGACCATGGTGCCATCCAGATCAACGATGGCCGCTTCAATCAGACCCAGTGTCATGCCTGTCCTTTCAGCGCGCCTCAGCGCCCGGCGCCGGACTTGCGGCTGGCGATGGCCTGCCGCAGGCTTTGCAGCAATCGCGCCTCATCCAGCGGTTTTTCCAGCCAGTCCCACACGGCCAGGGCCGGACTCCCGCCGTGCAGCCGGGCTTCGGCGGCGGAGACCGACAGCACCAGCACCGGCAGGCTCTCGGTTTTCTTGACCTGACGCAGCTGGGCGATCAGTTGCAGGCCGTTTTCATAGGGCAGTTGAACATCAACCGTCATCGCCGCGTAACTCTCCATCTTGAGATAGTCGCGCGCCTGCGCGGCGGTGTGTGCGACGTCTGCGGCAAATCCGCCGCGGTCCAGCATCATGCCGATCAGGCGGGCCACATCCGGATCGTCCTCGCACACCAGCACCCGCGGCCGGTCCAGGCCATGCAGGCCCATGGGCGCCGTCACCGGTGGCGCTTCCCGCCATTCGGGCAACTCGAAATAAAAAATGGTGCCGCCCTGCGCACCGGGGGCAAAACCGATGCTGCCCTCCATGCGTTCGACGATGGCCTTGGAGATGGCCAGCCCCAGCCCGGTCCCGCCGCTCTGGCGGGTGTCCGAGGAGTCGGCCTGCGAGAACTTCTGGAAAATCCGGGCGCGAAAAGCTTCCGGGATGCCCGGGCCCTGATCACGGATCTCGACGCGGGCACGCCCCTGGGTGCGTCCAAGCACCAGTTGCACCTCGCCTTTTGCAGGGGAAAACTTGATCGCGTTGGACAGCAGGTTGGTCACCACCTGCACCAGCCGGTCCGCGTCGGCGTTGACCCGCACCGGCATGCGCCCGGCCTTGAGAACCAGCGTGATGCCGTGTTGCGCGGCAAACCCTTCGTTGGCGGCCACGGTTTGCTCCAGCAGGGGCAACAGCTCCATCGGCTTGGTTTCAAAGGACATCTTGCCGGACTCGATCTTTTCGCTGTCCAGGATATCGTTAATGAGCCGGATCAGCCGTTCGCAGTTGCTCTTGGCAATCTCCACCAGGCTTTTGGCCTTGTCCGGCAACTCGCCGGCAATCCCCGCCGAGACCAGGCCGAGCGATCCGCGGATCGAGGTCAGGGGCGTTCGCAGCTCATGGCTGACCGTGGAGACGAATTCGCTCTTCATGCGGTCGATGCGTTTGAGTTCGGTGACATCGTTGCCCAGCGAGAAGAACCCGATGACCTTGTCTTCGTCGTCTTCCTCACCGTAACGCGGGAAGTAATTCATGACGTAATCACGGCGCTCGCCACTGGCGGTGAGTTGCTCACGCTCGTAGCGCACGGCATAACCCGCCAGCGCTTCCTTCACATGCACGCTGACTTGCGCATAAACCGCCGGGCCCAGCACCTGCTGCATGGTGTTGCCGTGAATCTGCACAGTCGTCAGGCCGAAAGCCTCTTCATAGGCCTTGTTGTGGAACTGGAAACGCTCCTCCCGGTCAATGTAGGCAATCAGTGCCGGCACGGTATCGGTCACCTGCCGCAGTTGCGCCTCGCTGTCGCGCAGGGCTTCGCTGATGCGTTTGCTCTCGGTGACGTCGCGGATGATGGCGGTGAACAGGCGCCGCCCGCCCACGGTCACGTCGCCAAAGGAGACGTTCACCGGGAACTCGCTGCCGTCCTGGCGCTGTCCGCGCACCTGGGTTCCCTCTTCCCGGAAACCATGCGGGCGTTCCGCCAGTGCGCTGAAAAATGCGGTGAAGCCGCTGCGATAACGCGGCGGCAGCAACATGGCCACGTTTTGCCCCATCAGGCTTTCCAGTTGGTAGCCAAACAGGTTCCGGGCTGCGCTGTTGGCGCTCACGACGATGCCGTCCTGGGTGGCGGTCACCACCCCTTCGGCCATGCTTTCGGTCACGGCGCGGCTCATGGCTTCACTGTCGGCCAGCTTGGCCTGGATGCGCCGGCTGACGGCCTGGGCACGAAGAATCATCCAGATCGCCCAGGCCAGAACGCTGAGCGACACCAGGCCACCGGCAAGGATCAGCAGCTTGACAATCTGCGCTGTCTTGCGGGTCTCTTGCCGGGAGTTCTCGACAGCCTGGCCCTCCCGGCTTTTGATCCGCTCGAACAGGGTGTCGAGTTCGTCATGAAGCCGGCGGTTGTGGTCGCTGTCCACCAGATCGGCAGCCGCGTCCAGACCGGACTGCTGCCGCAAGGCCACGATCCGCTCCATCAACGCCACCCGTTCGGCGACCACACTTTCCAGGGTGCGCACGTCGCCCGGTCCGCTGATCGACCCCTTCGAGGCCAGCACCTCCAAAAGCGCCTGCTGCAGGTGCTCGCGCGCCTCCTGATACGCCTCCAGGTTACTGGCGTTGGCGGTGAGTACGTAACGCCGCTGAAGCGACTCGACGGTCTTGAACTGCGACACCAGCCGCTCCAGCAAGATGACGACCTGCTGGGTCTGCGCCTCGCGCCCGGCGTCACGAATGAGGAAATTGATGGTGCTGTAAGACGTGGTGATGCTCAGGAAGATCAGCAGCAGGCCCACGCCCAGGGCGGCACTGACAGTGGCACGGAAAGGCAGCTTCATGTGAGGACCTGGTAGGGGAATGCCAACGATACACCCGCGCGCCGGGCGCCCGTGCTGCCGGACGCTGAACCGTGAATCACGGCACTTCCGTTCCGCGCGGCAAATGTGCATCAAGTGCCGCCAGCAACTGTCCCAGCGAAACGTCCAGTGCCGCCAGCAAGGGCAGCAGGGCCTCCGCGGGCTGCCCTTGCTGGAGGGCTTCTTCCAGCGCCTGCGCATCGCCAGGAACCTGGACAGCGCCTATCTGCGCCGCCACGCCGCGCAGGGAGTGGGCAATCCGTTCCGCTGTTTTCGGGTCGCCGCCGTCCAGCGCCTGCCGCAGTTGCGGCAAGGTGTGCCGGCGCCCTTCGCGAAAGCGGCCAAGCAGCGACAGGTACAGGGCCTCCAGGCCCATGGCGCGGCGCAGGCCCAGCGCCAGGTCCAGCCCGTGAACGGCGGCGGGCAACACGGTGCCCATCGCGCCGGCGCCGCCGTCGGTCTGTGCCGGTACCTCCAGGAGCGGCGCCACGGTAGCAGGCGCGGGTCGCTCCTGCGATGGCATCGTTTCCAGCGCCTCCAGCACCTGTCGCAAGAAGGCGGCGGTTTCCGCGCGATCAGCCGCACGCACGCGGTCCAGGTCTATGTCCACACGCAGGCCGGGGCGGTCACAGCGGAGGGTGGGGCCGCCGCCCGGGGCCGCCTGGGTGGTGTGAACCGCATACACGGGAATCGGTTCGGCAAACCCCTTGGCCATCAACGGATCGCGGGCATCGGCCCGGATCTCCCCCTGCACCAGGGCGTAAGTTTCACTGGAAATGAGGATGTCTCCCGGTTCCGCGGCCTGCTCCAGCCGCGCAGCGAGATTGACCTCGCGGCCGAGAATGGTGTACTCCATGCGCAGCTCGCTGCCAAAGTTGCCGACGTCGCAAAAACCCGAGTTGATGCCAATGCGAATTTCGAAGGCCTTGTTGATCCCCATTTCACGCCATCGCTCACGAAGCTCGACCATGCGTTCTTGCATCGCAATGGCCATCCGCACGCACTGCAGCGCATCCTGGTGCACCCCCCGGGAATGCGGGTCGCCAAAAAAGATCACGATGGCGTCACCGATGAATTTGTCCAGGGTGGCGCCATATTCCGCAGCAATCGCGGACATCTCCGAAAAATAGCTGTTCAGCAGCAAGGTCACTTCTTCAGGCTGCCATTTCGCGGTCGACGCGGTGAAGTCCTTGATGTCCGAAAAAAACACCGTCAGCTTCTTGCGTTGCGTGCGGATTTCGGCCTGACGTGAGCCTTCAAACAGCGACTGGTAAACCTGCGGCGCCAGGTAACGGGAAAGCTGCTGGGCCAGATCCTTGAGCCGGCGCGCATAAGCACTGCGCTCCAGGTGGAGCTTGAGCCGGGCGAGCAGCACCTGCGGGCTGATGGGCTTGGTCACATAGTCGGTGGCACCCAGGTCCAGCCCGCGGTGTTCCTCTTCGACACCGCCCAGTGCCGTGAGAAAAATAACCGGGATGTCGGCAGTGCGCGGATCGCTCCCCAGGCGCCGGAGCACTTCGTAGCCGTCCATGTCGGGCATCACGACATCCAGCAGGATGATGTCCGGCCGCGGCGCCGCCACGGCCAGCGCCAGACCGGCCTCGCCCGAGGCTGACAGCATCACCTCATACCGCTCGCGCAGCAGTGCTTTGAGCAGGTAACGGATATCCTCGCTGTCTTCGATCACCAGGACACGCGGGCAAGCCGCCATCGCAGTCCCGGCCTGCATTGGCCCGCCTGTACCCGCTCCGGGTGCTGCCATCGCCATTCCTCGCATCTTTTGAAAGAAAACGCGGCCGCAGCCACGCCATGCGGAGTCCTGCCGTCCCTAGCTCGCGAGCGCCGCCCGCATGCCATCGATCACGGCGCGGTAGTCGGGCTTGCCAAAAATGGCACTGCCCGCCACAAAGGTGTCGGCGCCTGCCGATGCCACGCGCGCAATGTTGTCGAGCTTGATGCCGCCATCGACTTCCAGGCGAATGTCCTTGCCCGAGGCCTCAATGCGCTTGCGCGCCTGCTCGATCTTGCGCAACGCCGAGTCAATAAAGCCCTGACCGCCGAAGCCGGGATTGACACTCATGATCAGGATCAGGTCAAGGTCTTCGATCACCCAGTCCAGCACATCCAGCGGCGCCGCCGGATTGAACACCAGCCCGGCCTTGCAGCCGCGGGCCTTGATGGCCTGCACGCTGCGGTGCACATGCGCAGAGGCATCGGGATGGAAGCTGATCAGGTCGGCACCCGCGTCTGCAAACGCCGAGGCCAGCGCATCCACGGGCTGCACCATCAGGTGAACGTCAATCGGCACGGGCGTGCCATCGGCTTTTCGGGCGTGGGGCTTGAGGGCGCTGCAGATCATCGGCCCGAAAGTCAGGTTGGGCACATAGTGGTTATCCATCACGTCGAAATGGATCCAGTCTGCGCCGGCGGCAATCACTGCCTGAAGTTCTTCACCCAGGCGCGCGAAATCGGCCGACAAAATCGAGGGGGCAATCCGGTACACCGGGCTGGTACTTTGGCTCATGCGCAGATTGTCGCAGCAAGCAGCTGGCTTGCACAGCCGGACTCCATCAGGCCGGGTAACATGGGCCACCTTCTTCGTGATGCCATGCCCAAATACCAGTTTTCCTGCACGGTTGTACCGCACTATCTGCCCGAGCAATCCTCGCCCGAGGAGGGCGTGTTCGGCTTTGCCTACACGGTCACGGTCACCAACTCCGGTGAGGTTGCGGCGCAACTGATCTCCCGGCACTGGATCATCAGCGACGCGCGCGGACACACCGAGGAAGTCAGGGGGCTGGGCGTGGTGGGCCATCAGCCGCTGCTCCAGCCGGGCGAATCCTTTCAGTACAGCAGCGGCTCGCGCTTGCGCACGCCCACGGGCACCATGCATGGCAGCTACTTTTGTGTGGCCGAGGACGGTGAGCGCTTCGAAGCCGACATCCCGCTGTTTGTGCTGGACGCTGGCGACGCCATTGCCGGGGTGGGCGGCGGTCGGGTGCTGCACTGATACGCAGCGCATGAACACCCTGTCCCCACTGCTGGACCAGCTGGATCCGAAAGCCGGGCTGGCCGGCCGCCATCTCTGGCTGATTGCCCTGCTGGACTGGATCCGGGGCAGGGACGCCAGCCCGGAGGCGGCGCTGGCGCGCCTGCGTCTTTTTCTGGATGCCGCAGAAGCCCGGCCGGGCTTTCAGGACAAGCTGCATGCCTGGTGGGGCACGCTGATGGACACGGTGGACGCCACACCGCTGTTTGCGGATTTCGGCTTTGCGCCAAGGGCTGCATTCCTGAGCGAACTGGGCGAGCGCCTGCGCTACAGGCTGTTGCCCGGCACGCCGGAAACCACCCATGCTGCCGAGTTGTTCATGCTGCTGTTTCCCAGCCCGTTTGATGCGCGCTGGCTCAAGCTGATCGATGAAGCCACGCTCGCCCGCCTGGGCCGTTTGCTCAATAGCCCCGCACCGGACGGCGGCGGCCACACCCTGCTTCAGGGCTGGCAGGCCATGCTGCTGGAGGCCTTGACCTACTGCACCAGCCAGGTGGCGGCGACCGGCTTTTCCCCGGAGCTGCGCCTGCGCATGAGTGCACAGACACTGCAGGGCCGGCCGTTCCACCATCTGGCAGCGGACATGCAGGCGGTGCGCGATGCGCTGACAGCTCACGGCCCGGACAGCGGCGCCTTGCACCTGGCGCTGGACCAGTTCAAAAGCCGTCTGGAGGCCTGCCGCAGCGCGGCGTCGTCGGTGTACGCACATCTGGACGAACACGGCATTTCGGTGGGCCTGGTTTTTCGCCTGCGCCAGTTGCGTGAGCGCATCCTGCGCATCCGTGAGCTGCTCGACTGCCTGCTCTCTGATCAACCGGCGGGCAGCGCGATGCAACTGCTGGGGCGACTGGTGCTGCTGGCGGAAGAACGGCGCAGCATCCGCGCGCTGATTGCGGCCAACTCCACCTTGCTGGCCGCCAAGGTCGCCGAACGCGGCGCCGAAACCGGCGAACGCTACATCACACGCGACCGTGCCGCCTATGTGGAAATGCTGGGCAAAGCTGCCGGCGGTGGCGCACTGACGGCAGGCACGGTGCTGCTCAAGTTCATGGTGTTGACGCTGGCACTCTCGGCATTCTGGAACGGCTTTGTTGCCGGGGCCGTATACGCCGCCAGTTTTGTGCTGATCCAGCTGATGCATTTCACGCTGGCGACCAAACAGCCGGCCATGACCGCGCCGGCGCTGGCGGCCAAACTCAAGGACATCCGCTCAACCCCGGCCGTTGGCGAATTTGTCGATGAGGTCACGCATCTCGTCCGCTCGCAAGTCGCCGCGGTCCTGGGCAACGTGGTGGTCGTGGTGCCGGTGGTTCTCCTGATCTGCGCGGCAATCCAGTTCGGTCTGGGTCATCCGATGATCGACACCAAGGAGGCTGCGCATGTGCTGCACACCCTGAGCCTGCTGGGCCCCACGCTGTTGTGGGCCGCCTTCACCGGGGTCGTGCTGTTTGCTGCAAGCATCATTGGCGGCTGGGTGGAGAACTGGTTTGTGTTGTACCGCCTGGCATCGGCCATGCGGTACAACCCGCGCATCACGCGCGCACTGGGCGTGGCGCGGGCACGGCGCTGGGCCGCGTTCATGCGCGACAACATTTCAGGCCTCAGCTCCAATATTGCGCTGGGATTCATGCTGGGACTGATCCCGCCCATGACCGGCTTTTTTGGCCTGGAGCTTGAAGTGCGCCACGTCACCCTGTCGTCCGGCCAGCTCGCTGCGGCCGCCTCCAGCCTGGGTTGGGATGCGCTGCGCCTGCCGGCCTTCTGGTGGTGCGTCGCGGCCATCCCCTTGATAGGCGCGCTCAACCTCAGCATCAGTTTCTATCTGGCTTTCCGACTGGCGCTGCAGGCTCACGACGTCAGCCGCACCGACCGTGCACGCATCCGCGCGGCCATCTGGTCACGCTGGCGGCGCAGACCCGCGAGCTTTTTCGTGCCCGATTGATGACCCGGATGAACTTGCCGTTGAGTCCAGTGCGGCCAGGGTCGCGTTTGTCCTACAAGACATCGTAAAAAAGTGTTGTAAATTCAGCGGGGCGTTCCAGTGAGCCGCCGCCGTGCAGCTCACCTCGCCCTGCCAAGTCGCATCGACGGCTCTGTCCCCATCGAGCACGCGCCCACCCGTATGCGCGCCTGCCCCAGCAACACTCAAAATGGAGACACCCATCCATGAATGAAATCATGGCCATCTGGGCAGAATGGATCAAACCATCTGCTGGCCTTCCCACCGTACAGTGGTCCATTCTTCTGGCCCTGGCGGCCTTGACGGGCCACCTCGTGCAACGTTTTGCCGGCATCCCCAAGGTCGTCGGCTACTCCCTGGTTGGCGGTTTTGCCGGTCTGGCCGGGTTCACCGGCGCGGTCTGGCCACTGCAGGGGGCGGGGCTGTTCCTGCTCGAACTCGGCGTCGCCGTTGTGCTGTTTGAAGCGGGCGGGCGCATTCCCCTGCGCTGGTTCAGGCACAACCCCATGGTGCTGGTGCAGAGCCTGGCGGAGTCTGCGCTGACCTTCTGCGTGGTTTACTGGGCGCTGACCTTTTTTGGCATGCGCGAGATCATCGCTGAGCCCCTGGCTCTGCTGGCGATGGCGGCCTCTCCGGCGGTGCTGTCGCGGGTGATCATGGATACCCGCGCATCGGGTCCAGTGACAGAGCGCGCCATGGTGCTGTCCACGCTCAGCACCCTGTATTCCCTGACGCTGTGCAGCGCCCAGGCCGGGATGATGGGCCGCGGCGAGCAGAGCCTGACCGATACCTTTTATCCGGTGGCGGTGGTTCTCGGGCTGTCGGTGGCCGTCGGTGCCGGTCTGGCATTGGCCTTGCGCTCCGCATTGCGCGTCATGAGCCCCACCAGTGAAAACACCGCCATCCTGTTGCTGGCGCTGATCGCCGCCGGGGCCGCACTGGCCGCGCACTTCGGCGGATCTGCGCCGCTGGCCGCGTTGCTGGGCGGCATGCTGCTCAAGCAACTCAACCCGCGACCCTGGTCCTGGCCACGGCAGATGGGCACCGCGTCAGCCATGCTGACCATGCTGATGTTTGTTCTGGTGTCCGTGGTCGCCGCACAAGCCGACTGGAGCGGCCCGGTGGCCGGCCTGGTGGTCGTCCTGGTGGCGGCGCGTGCGCTGGCCAAGATCACTGGCGTGGCACTGGGCAATGTGGGCAGCGGCGCGAGCTGGCGGCAGGCGCTGTGGGTCGGTTGCGCGATGTCGCCCATGTCGTCTGTCGCGCTGTTGCTGGTTTCGCAGTTTGTGGCGGCTTCAAGCTCGCTGGGGCCGCGCATTGCGAGCATTGCACTGCCGGCCATCCTTCTGATGGAAGTGCTGGGCGCGGTCATGGCCACCGTTGCGATTTATCGGGCCGGCGAAAGCTCCCGGCCCTGGGCACCCCGCCCCCTCAATCCTTCATCTGCAGGAGACCAGCGTGAGTAAGCACACCGACACTGCCAAAACCCCGGTGCCCGGGGGGCTGGAGCCCTTCCAGAAATCGGAAGCACTGTCGCTGGGCGTTGAGCTTGAGCTGCAGCTTGTCAACACGCATGACTACGATCTGGCGCCCTATGCCGAAGACATGCTGCGGCTGATGGACAAAGTTCCCTTGCCTGGCAGCGTCGTGCCCGAGATGACGTCCAGCATGATCGAGATTTCCACCGGGGTGTGCCAGTCCTCTTCCGAGGTGCTGGGGCAACTCACGCAGATCCGCGATGCCCTGGTCAAAAGCGCCGACAAGCTCAACATCGCCGTGGTGGGCGGTGGCACGCACGCGTTCCAGCAATGGCACGAAAGGCGCATCTACGACAAGCCGCGGTTTCGCGAGCTGTCCGAGCTGTATGGCTACCTGTCCAAGCAGTTCACGATTTTCGGCCAGCATGTGCATGTGGGCTGCCCCGACCCCGACACCGCGCTGCTAACCCTGCACCGCATGTCGCGCTACATCCCGCACTTCATCGCCCTGTCGGCGTCCAGCCCCTATGTACAGGGACAGGACACCGCCTTCGACTCAGCCCGGCTCAATTCCGTGTTTGCCTTCCCCTTGTCGGGCCGTGCGCCGCTGGCGCTCACCTGGGATGACTTCACCGTCTATTTCGAAAAGATGACGCGCACCGGCGTGGTCCGGAGCATGAAGGACTTCTACTGGGACATCCGGCCCAAGCCCGAGTTCGGCACCATCGAAATCCGCGTCTTCGACACCCCGCTCACGGTGGGGCGGGCCGCCGCACTGTCCGGCTACGTGCAATCCCTGGCTTCGTGGTTCATGAACGACCAGCCGTTCATGCCGACCGAAGATGATTACCTGGTCTATACCTACAACCGTTTCCAGGCCTGCCGCTTCGGGCTGGAGGCTGTGTATGTGGACCCGGCCACCGGTGAGCACATGGCGCTGCGCGACCACATCCTGATGACCATGGACAAGCTGGGCCCCCATGCAGGGCCGCTGGGCGCCAGCAGTGGCATCCACCTGCTGCGCAGCAGCGTCGAGTTGTCCAACAACGACGCGCGCTGGTTGCGTGAACTCCAGGGCAGGGAAAACCTGCTCGCAGAGGTGATCCGGCAGGCGGCCCTCAAGTTCCGGGGGCTGCCGGTTTAGCGGCGGCCAGACCTGGCACGCGGGCGTGCCGCTACACCCGGTTTACTTGAGCCAGCCGCGCTTCCTGAAATACCACATCGGCACCACCGCACTGGCAGCCATCAGCAGCAGGGCGTAGGGATAACCGAGCGCCCAGTCCAGCTCGGGCATGAGCTTGAAATTCATGCCGTACACGCTGGCAATCAGCGTGGGCGGCAACAGCGCAACGCTGGCGACCGAGAAAATCTTGATGATCTTGTTCTGGTTGATGTTGATGAAACCGACCGTGGCATCCATCAGGAAGTTGATCTTGTCGAACAGGAAGGCCGTGTGGGAATCCAGCGAATCGATGTCGCGCAGGATCTGGCGCGCTTCCTCGAACTGCTCGGCATTGAGCATCTTGCTGCGCATCATGAAACTGACCGCGCGGCGCGTGTCCATGACGTTGCGGCGGATCCTGCCGTTCAGATCCTCGTGGCGTGCGATCGCGCCCAGCACTTCGCCGGCCAGGGCATCGGTCACGTCACCGGACAGCACTTTGGTGCTGACTTTTTCAAGTTCGACATAGATGTTCTCCAGCGTGTCGGCGGAGTACTCGGCGTCGGCATCAAACAGCTTGAGCAAAACTTCCTTGGCGTCCTCGATCAGGCCGGGGGCGCGGCGGGCGCGCATGCGCAACAGGCGAAAAACCGGCACATCCTCATCATGGATGGAAAACAGCACCCCCTTGCTCTTGAGGTTGTCGTTGACCAGGTTCAGGATGAAGGCAACCCGCACGGTGCGCGGCTCTTCGTCATCGGCAATCAGGAAGTCGGACCGGATGTGCAGCTCGCCGTTGTCTTCCTCATAAAAACGCGCGGACTCCTCGATGTCCTCGTCCATCGCGTCCTCGGGGATGGACAGGCCGTAGTACTGCTTGATCCAGCGTTTTTCTTCGAGCGTCGGCGACTCCAGGTCCACCCAGATCGGCTGGAACTTGGACAGCTCTTCGAGCGACTCGATTTCTTCCTGGAACAGCCGCCCATTGGCGAGCGTGAAAATATTGAGCATGACGGGCTCCCAACGGGTTGGGGGGCGCCAGCACCAGGCATCGGCGGGGTGCTTAGGCGGGGGTTTGCGAAAAATGGCATCGCTTTCAACCCCGGCAACAGTCTGCGGCGTTGAAAGCTAGCGACTGGGGCTGCTTTCCAAGGATTTCTCCACAATCAGGATGTGCCGATTATGGCATCCGCGCGGCGCCAGGCCCGGCCAGGAGCCGTCACCAACGGGCCGCAAGACGCCCCACCCAAGGGCCATGCGGAGGCCTGTGTGAGGACTTGCTCGCACAAACCGCCCACTTTGAGGTCAAGGCCTTTTTCAGCCGGTTTCATTTTTTGTTGCGACGCAGGATTGCGTTTGCCCGGCTTCGGGCGCATAGTGAAACCGAAGCGCCAAGTTGTCCGTCCACCGTTGCCCTTCCCGGGCCATGCGGTGTTTTTAACCCTCATCCAGCCATGGAAAAAGGAGTCTCTTTATGAATCTGACGATCAGCGGCCACCATCTTGAAGTTACCCCCGCCCTGCGCGGTTATGTGACCAGCAAGCTGGATCGGATCACCCGGCATTTTGACCAGGTGGTCGATGTCAAGGTCCTTTTGACCATCGACAACATGAAGGAAAAGGAAAGGCGACAGCGCGCGGAGTGCAATGTGCACGTCAAGGGGCGCGATCTGTTTGCCGAGAGTTCGCATGCCGACCTGTACGCCGCGGTCGATGAACTGACTGACAAACTGGACCGGCAGGTGGGCCGGTACAAGACAAAAACCCAGGACCATCATCATCTGGCGACCAAGCGCCAGGCCTGAGAGCGCAGCCTGCCGTTTGCCCTCCCGCTTTTGAGGCCAAACCCAAGCCGCCTGCAGCAGGCGGCTTTTTTGTGCGCCAAACCGTATCGGTGCTCACGAAAGTGCATAATTCGGCGACTAAAAGATCGTTATGAACCGTCTTTCGCAAATTCTGCCTTCTGCCCAGGTGCTGGTGCGTGTCGAGGCCACCAGCAAAAAGCGCGCTTTTGAAGAAGCCGGCCTGCTGTTCGAAAACCAGCATGGCCTGAACCGCGCCCTGATCACGGACAGCCTGTTTGCCCGCGAACGCCTGGGCTCCACCGGCCTGGGTCACGGTGTAGCGATTCCACATGGACGCATCAAGGGCCTCAAGGCGCCCATGGCGGCGGTCTTCCAGCTGCAGGCCCCCATCGGTTTTGATGCGCCGGATGAGCAGGCGGTCGCCTTGCTGATCTTTCTGCTGGTGCCGGAAGCCGCGACCCAGAAACACCTGGAAATCCTGTCCGAAATCGCCGAATTGCTCAGCGACAGCGGCCTGCGCGAACAACTCAAGGCCAGCACTGATGCCGTGGCGTTGCACGGACTGATTGCCTCCTGGCAGTCCAGTCACGCGCTGAGCACCTGATCCCATGACCCTGCTTGTTTGCGCAGACGTGGGGGCAGCGCGGCGATGAAGCCCACCGTCGTCAGCGCTGATGTGCTGTTTGAGGATCACCGCGCCGCCTTGAAATGGGAATGGGTCGCCGGCCTGGGCGCCTCGGAACGGCGTTTTGACGAGGTCGCGGTGCGCGCCGCCCGCTCGGGCGCCGACCTCGTCGGTTACCTCAATTACATCCACCCCTACCGCGTGCAGCTGCTGGGTGAGCGCGAAGTTGCCTATCTGAGCAACGGCGGCCCCGAGGACTGCGCGCGCCGCATTGCGCGCATCGTCACGCTGGAGCCGCCAGTGCTGATCATTGCCGACGGGCAAGTCGCCCCCGATACCCTGCTGTCCATGTGCGAGCGCGCACAAATCCCGATGTTCGCCACCAGGGAGTCAGCAGCGTTTGTGATCGACGTGCTGCGCGCCTACCTGTCCAAGCATTTTGCCGACCGGACCTCCATGCACGGCGTGTTCATGGACATCCTGGGTGTGGGCCTGATGATCACCGGCGAGTCCGGCCTGGGCAAGAGCGAGCTGGGCCTGGAACTGATCTCGCGCGGCCACGGCCTGGTTGCCGATGACGCGGTGGATCTGTACCGGATCAACCAGACCACCATCGAGGGGCGTTGCCCCGAGCTGCTGCAGAACCTGCTGGAGGTGCGCGGCATCGGCCTGCTGGACATCAAGGCGATTTTTGGCGAGACCGCGGTGCGGCGCAAGATGCGCCTGAAACTGATCGTGCATCTGGTGCGGCGCGAGACGCTGGAGCGGGAGTACGAGCGCATTCCCTATGAGCCGCTCATGCAGGACGTGCTCGGCATCCCGGTGCGCAAGGTCGTGATCCAGGTGGTGGCCGGCCGCAATATCGCGGTGCTGGTGGAGGCAGCGGTGCGCAACGTGATCCTGCAGCTGCGCGGCATCGATACCTATCAGGAATTCGTCGAACGGCACCGCCAGGCCATGGAGCGTGGCGGGTGAACAAGGCCCGCGGCCTCCGCCATGGCGTGTAAGGCTCTGCCTGGCCAGGATGCCCGGCGCAGCAAAATGCTACTTTATTTATAGCTGCTTGCGCCCGCCAGTCAAGGGCTGGAGGCCGTTTTTACCATCAAGCATGGTGGTGCCGAACCGGCGCGGCGCCCCGGTTCGGGCAATTGTCCTTGGTGCAGTTGGCATAGATGGACAAGGAGTGATCGGCAATCGCGAAGCCCTTGGACTTGGCGACCGCGTGCTGGCGCTTTTCGATCTCAGCATCGTAGAACTCCTCGACCTTGCCGCAGTCCAGAC
The DNA here is from genome assembly GCA_965650045.1 of uncultured Polaromonas sp. Lineage (GTDB taxonomy): Bacteria > Pseudomonadota > Gammaproteobacteria > Burkholderiales > Burkholderiaceae_C > Polaromonas. The sequence goes on along the minus strand of CBFGNA010000007.1, from coordinate 2,009 downwards.
ACACCAGGTGGTCATGGTGCTGGCCTTCATTGATTTCATACACGGCCTTGCCGGACTCGAAATTGCTGCGATTGAGCAGCCCCGCCTGTTCGAACTGCGTGAGCACGCGGTATACCGTGGCCAGCCCGATGTCGGAGCGATCCTCCAGCAAGACCCTGAATACATCTTCTGCGGTCATGTGGCGCTGCTTGCCGGCCTGGAAAATCTCAAGGATCTTCAGCCGCGGCAAAGTCGCCTTGAGGCCCGTGTTTTTGAGTTCGTCGATATTGCTCATGCGGTATCCCGGAAAAGTAGGCAAAAACGGATCCGGTCAGGGCTGTCAGAGGCCTGCCTGCCGTGCTGGCAGCACCCCCTGGGGGGCCACACCCTGCCGCTACAATGATCGATCATATCGCTACACCCCAACCCATGTCTGCAAAAAAACGTCACGGCATCCGAACCGCTTTCACGCTTCTGGCGTGTGTTGTGCTGAGCGCATGCAGCAGCATGAAAGGCATGACCAGCGGGCTCAGCGACAGCAAGATCAATCCTGTCAACTGGATCACACCCTACAAGATCGAGATCGTCCAGGGCAACTTCGTTTCCAAGGAGCAGGTGGAACTGCTCAAGCCCGGCATGCCGCGGGTGCAGGTGCGCGAACTGCTGGGCACGCCGCTGCTGGCCAGCATCTTTCATGCCGACCGCTGGGACTATGTGTTCACGCTCAAGCGGCAAAACGTCGAGCCGCAATCACTCCGGCTGACGGTCTTTTTCAAGAACGATGTGCTGGAGCGCTTCGAAGGCGATGACATGCCCAGCGAAACCGAGTTTGTCTCGCGGCTCGACACCCACCGCACCCTCGGCAAGGTCCCGGTGCTTGAGCTGACGGAAGAGCAGCTCAAGGCCCTTGAAAAGAAGCCCGCAAACCCCGTGACGGCCCCTGCAGCGCCTGCCGCCCCGGTGGCACCCGCAGGCATGAGCTACCCGCCTCTCGAAAGCCCGGCACGGTGAGCGCCGTGCGCCCGGCCGGCGCCGCGCCTTTTCACCGGATTGCCGTCGCCGGCGCCAGCGGCCGCATGGGCCAGATGCTGGGCGAGGCGGTTCGTGCCAGCGGCGACTGCGAGCTGGCCGGCGCGCTGGACGTGGCCGCCAGCCCCGGCCTGGGCAAGGACGCCGCCGCCTTTCTGGGCCACACCAGCGGCGTGACCGTCACGGCCGACCTGGCCACCGGCCTGAGCGGCGCCCAGGTGCTGATTGATTTCACCCGGCCGGAAGGCACCATGGCGCACCTGGCCAAATGCCGCGAACTCGGCGTCAAGCTGGTCATCGGCACCACCGGATTTTCCGATGCGCAGAAGGCAGAAATCGCTGCCTCCGCCAAAGACATCGCCATCGTCATGGCCCCCAACATGAGTGTCGGCGTCAATGTCACGCTCAAGCTGCTGGAGATGGCCGCCCAGGCGCTGAGCACCGGTTACGACATCGAGATCATCGAGGCCCACCATCGCCACAAGGTCGATGCGCCGTCCGGCACCGCGCTCAAGATGGGCGAAGTGATTGCCGGGGCCTTGGGCCGCGACCTGAAAGATTGCGCCGTGTATGCCCGTGAAGGCGTCACCGGCGAGCGCGACCCGTCCTCCATCGGTTTTGCCACCATCCGCGGCGGTGACATCGTCGGCGACCATACCGTGCTGTTTGCCGGCATCGGCGAACGCATCGAAATCACCCACAAGTCCTCCAGCCGCGTGACCTACGCCCAGGGCAGCCTGCGCGCCGCGCGGTTTTTGGCCGGACAGCGCTCCGGCCTGTTCGACATGTTCGACGTCCTGAACCTCAAATGAACGCCGCCACGCGCGCGAAGGCCCCGTGTTCACATTGATCACCCAGGGCGACGCCGTGACCGGGTTGGTCGCCGCGCTGCTGCTGCTGATGTCGGTGGGCAGCTGGGTGGTCATTGTGTGGAAAGCCTGGCTGCTGCGGCGGGCGAGCGGCGATGTGGCGCGCAGCACGGCGGTGTTCTGGCAGTCGCC
>CBFGNA010000006.1:0-18486 GCA_965650045.1 uncultured Polaromonas sp. | reverse complement strand
CTACCAGGCCATCCACGACAGGCCGGACTACCACTGGCCGGGCGGTGCGCGGCTGGCCGTGTACATCGGCTTCAATCTGGAGCATTTCGCCTTTGGCGAAGGCCTGGGCGCGAATCTGGGCCCGGCCTCACCGCAGCCCGATGTGCTGAACTACGCCTGGCGCGAATACGGCAACCGCGTTGGCGCCTGGCGCTGCCTGGAACTGTTCGATGCGCTCAAGCTGCCGACCGGTGCACTGATCAACACCGCGCTCTACGACCACTGCCCGGAACTGATTGAGGCTTTCACGGCGCGCGGCGATGAGCTGATAGGCCACGGCCACACCAACGCCGAACGCCAGGCCAGCATGGACGAGGGCGAGGAACGCGCGCTGTTGGCCGACTGCCGCGCCCGCATCGCCCACCACAGCGGCACAGCCCCTGCGGGCTGGCTGTCACCCTGGATTTCCGAGAGCCTGGCCACGCCGCACCTGCTGGCCGAAACCGGCTACCGCTACACCCTGAACTGGTGCCATGACGACCAGCCCGTGCGCAAGACCACGCGCCATGGCGGCCTGTGGTCCATTCCCTATCCGCAAGAGATCAACGACATCCCGATGATCGTGGCGCGCCAGATGGACGGCAAGGACTTCGCGCAGATGATCATCGACAACTTCGACGAGATGCTGGCGCAGTCGGTGCAGCAGCCGCTGGTCATGGGCATTGCGCTGCACCCTTACATCGTCGGCCAGCCCTACCGGCTGCGCCACCTGCGGCGCGCGCTGCAGCACATCGCGCAGCAACGCGACGCGGGCGGCCTCTGGGTCACGACGCCGGGCGCCATCTGCCGGCACATGGACCTGCTGTTTCCGGAGAAGACCGCATGAGCACGGCCAAAAAATCCGCCCCGCCCCCGGCTGGCGTGACCGTGCCACTGGTGTCCGGCCTGTCCGACAGCGAAAGCCGCATCTACCACTCGGTGTTCGACAGCGTCATGAACCAGCGCATCGCGCCCGGCACCAAGCTGCCCGAGCAGGCGCTGTGCGAGCTGTTCTCGGCCAACCGCGCGACCGTGCGCAAGGTGCTGCAGCGGCTGGCGCACGATCACATCGTGGACCTGCGGCCGAACCGCGGCGCCGTGGTGGCGGCACCCACGCCCGAGGAAACCCGGCAGATTTTCGAGGCGCGCCGCCTGCTGGAAGCGACCATCGTGCCGCTGGTGGCGCAGCGCATCAGCAAAGCCGAGATCGCCTCGCTGCGCAAGCAGTTGCGTGACGAACATTCGGCGATTCACCGCGCCGACCAGCCGGCCTGGGCACGGCTGGCCAGCGCCTTTCACCTGCGCCTGGCCGAACTCTCGGGCAACAGCATCCTGCACGGCTACCTGCACGAGCTGGTCTCGCGCTGTTCGCTGATCGTGGCCCTGTACGAGCCACCGGGCAACGCCGCCTGTGAACATGACGAACATGCACGCATCGTCGATTACATCGAAAACGGCGAACCCGCCAAGGCGGTGCGCGTGATGAACGAACACCTGCTGGACCTGGAGCGCCGCATCTGCCTGGACAAACCACAAGCCGAAAAAAGCCTGGCGCAGATGCTGGGACTCGGTTGAACTGGACGACTTCATGGACATCGACTTTTCCGCCATCACCGAATACCAGCGTTACAAGCTGATGGCCAGCCTGATCGTGCCGCGGCCCATCGCGCTGATCACCACGCTCAGCGAAGACGGCGTGGTCAACGCCGCGCCCTTCAGCATGTTCAACATGCTGGGCGAGGAGCCGCCCATCGTCATGGTCAGCATCAACCGCCTGCAGGACGGCCAGCTCAAACACACGGCGGCCAACATCGTGCGTACCAAAGAGTTTGTGGTGCATCTGGCGGACGAAGCGATGGCGCTGCAGATGCACCGCTGCGGCGAACGTTTCCCGGCCGATGTCAGCGAACTGGCCGCCGTCGGGCTGACAGCCGCGCCGTCGAACAAGGTCCAGCCGCCGCGCATCGTGGAGGCGCCCTGCGCGTTTGAATGCACCTTGTACGAAACCCTGGAAACCGCGAGCCGGCAGATCTTCATTGGGCAGGTGCACTGGCTGCATGCCCGCGAGGGCCTGATCGACACCGAACTGTGGCGCGTGCGCCTGCAGGACTATTTCCCGGTGGCACGGTTCGGCGCGAGTTTTTATATCAACACGCGCGAACGTTTTTCGCTGGAAGCCGCCGCCGGTGCGCAGGACAGCCCGGCGCTTTCCACGGCGATTGACGAGATCTGAGCGGAGCAGTCTTCAAGCAGGCGAACTCTCCCGGGCGCTCGTGTGTCCTGCGCGCCGCTAGTGGGGGAATTTCCGGCGGGCAGAGTCGGTGATGGCTGCCACGCAGGGATGTTTGATGCGCCGTTCCAGCGACACCGCAAAAAAGTGCTCAATGATTTCCTCGGTGTGGCCCACGACTTCCACGCCGTATTGCGCAGCGGTTTCAGCCTCCAGAACGCTGGCGCCCATGAACACGCCACGACCTTCGCGACCGAACGACTTCATTAAGGGCAAGTCGTCGAATTCACCCACAATCCGTGGCGTGATCTGGTGCCTGAGCAACCAGCTTTCGAGGGGTTTGCGTATGGATGCCGAGGGTCCCATGACCAGCATGGGCGCACCGTCCAGGTTTTGCGGGAAGGGGCCCTTGAGCGAAGGCTTCAACGACGGCGCACAGAAAAAACTCATGGCGGTGCTTCCGATGGCATGGTTGTAGGCCTTGATGTTCGCGCGGCTGGTGATGGGCTCATCGGAGAGCACCATGTCAATCCGGTTCAGTCCAAGTTGTCCCAACAGGTCCGGGAACTTGCCTTCACTGCACGCCAGCCGCACCGGCTGTTGCAGCGACAAGGCCGGTTCCAGCAAGCGATAAACCACCGCCTTGGCAAACGAATCCGTCACGCCGACGCGAAATTCCAGCACGCTGTGTTTGTCCCTGGCCTGCCGCAGGGCAGTTTCCATTTCGGCGCTCAGCCCAAAAATCTGCTCGGCATAGCCCAGCGCCAGTTGCCCCTCGCCGGTCAATTCCAGCTGACGGCCGTTCTTGCGAAACAGCTGCAGACCCAAGGACTGCTCCAGCAACTTGATTTGCCCCGACAGGGTCTGGGGCGTGGTGTGCAGTTGCCTGCCCGCGCGCACGATGCCGCCCGCTTTGGCGGTGACCCAAAAATAATGCAGGTGCTTGAAATTCACTGTTTCCCCCGGGAAGCGTGTGGAAAAAGCCTTGTCCGACAGGCCATTTGCCAGATAGTTCGCGTTTTTCGAAATAAATCGCGCCCAAATACGAATTTACACGATCTGACGACTCGCCTACGCTCCTGTTTCCAGTCGTGCGCAGCGCGGCCTCACTGCCAAGCTGCTCCTGCACTACACCCGTTCGCCGGTGCAACCCGCGCACAGCAGGTTGATCGCCGCGCTCTCGTCTGCCACTTCACTGCTGACGCTCACGTCGCTGCCCTGTAGCGCCGGTGATCCGGCTTTGATCGGCATTTTTCATACAGGAGACAAACCTTGACTATAAAAATCAAAAATGAGCCGGATTTTTACTGCGGCCTCATGTTCACGGTGGCAGGCATCGCGTTTGCCTGGGGCGCGACCAACTACACCGTTGGCGACGCGGCGCGCATGGGGCCGGGGTATTTCCCGCTGATGCTGGGCGTCCTGATGGCGCTGGTGGGCCTTGTCATCACCTTCACGGCGCTGGGACGCACGGACACCGGCGAGTAAGAGATAGGGAAATGGGCGTGGCGCCCCCTGGGCTACGTGATTGCCGCCAACGTGATCTTTGGCGTGCTGCTGGCCGGCGTGCGGGACCTGGGCATCCCGGCGTTCGGCATCATTGTTGGCATCTACGCCCTGACTTTTGTGGCCAGCATGGCCCAGCCCGACTGGAAGTTCAAGCCGACGCTCCTTCTGGCAACGGCACTGGCCATCGGCAGTTACCTGGTCTTTGTGCTCGCGCTGAAGCTGCAGTTCCCGGTCTGGCCTGAATTCATCACCGGCTGAGGATCATCATGGAACTGCTCTCACACCTGTCCACCGGCTTCGGCGTGGCCTTCACGCCCATCAACCTCATGTATGCGTTTGTGGGCTGCCTGCTGGGCACCCTGATCGGCGTGTTGCCGGGCATCGGTCCGGCCGCCACCATCGCCATGCTGCTGCCGGCGACCTACGCGTTGCCCCCGGTGTCGGCGCTGATCATGCTGGCCGGCATTTATTACGGCTCTCAGTACGGGGGGTCGACCACCGCCATCCTGGTCAATTTGCCGGGCGAATCGTCGTCGGTCGTGACCTGCATCGATGGACACCAGATGGCCAAGAGGGGGCGGGCCGGGCCGGCGCTGGCCGCAGCCGGGTTGGGCTCATTTTTTGCCGGTTGCGTGGGAACCGTCATGATCGCGGCCTTTGCGCCGGCGCTGACCGAGGTGGCCTTCAAGTTCGGGCCCGCTGAATATTTCGCGCTGATGGTGCTGGGCCTGATCGGGGCAGTGGTGCTGGCTTCAGGCTCACTGCTCAAGGCGGTTGGCATGATCCTGCTGGGCCTGCTGCTGGGCCTGGTGGGCACCGACGTCAATTCCGGCGTGGCCCGTTTCAGCTTCGACGTGCCGGAGTTGACCGACGGCATTGGCTTTGTGGCCATTGCCATGGGTATTTTTGGTTACGGTGAAATCATCAGCAACCTGGCACAACGCGAGGAACAGCGCGAGGTGTTTGCCGTGAAGGTGCAGGGCCTGTTTCCGAACAAACAGGACTTCAAGGACATGACCCCCGCCGTGCTGCGCGGCACCGCCCTGGGCTGTGCGCTGGGCATCCTGCCGGGCGGCGGCGCGCTGCTGTCTGCGTTTGCAGCCTATACCATCGAAAAGAAGGTCAAGGCCCGCGCCGGCGAAGTGCCTTTCGGCGAAGGCAATATCCGTGGCGTTGCCGGCCCCGAAGCGGCCAACAATGCGGGCGCGCAGGCATCGTTCATTCCGCTGCTGACGCTGGGTATTCCCTCCAACGTGGTGATGGCGCTGATGGTTGGCGCGATGACCATCCACAACATCCAGCCCGGTCCGCAGGTGATGACCAGCGACCCGGAACTGTTCTGGGGCCTGATCGCCTCGATGTGGATCGGCAATGCCATGCTGGTGATCCTGAACCTGCCGCTGATCGGCCTCTGGATCAAGCTGCTGACTGTGCCCTATCGCTTCCTGTTTCCTGCCATCGTGCTGTTCTGCGCGATTGGCGTGTATTCCACCAACAACAACACCTGGGACATCTGGGTGGTGGGCGTCTTCGGCATCATCGGCTACGTCTTCAACAAATTGCGGGCAGAACCGGCACCCCTGCTGCTGGGGCTGATCCTCGGTCCGATGATGGAAGAAAACCTGCGCCGGGCGTTGCTGCTGTCGCGCGGTGACTGGAGCGTGTTCGTGACGCGCCCCCTGTCGGCCGGACTGCTGGTGGCCTGCGTTTTGTTGCTGCTCATCGTGCTGCTGCCTTCGGTCAAGAAGACGCGCGAAGTGGCTTTTGTCGAGGAATAAGCGCAGCGCCCGCCATCGCAGGCGCTGCGGCCCTGAATAAAGTGTGAAGCCCGCCGATAGGCCGGATTTTGTGCACGCCGGCTTCCTTGCGGTTGCCGGCGCGTGACTGCCATTAATCTGGGCCGTTTGTCACCAAACGGCTCGGTGCTACCTACCCGCACACTCCGGGGGCCCCGGTCAGGACGAAACGGCATGGCCATTCCGCTTTGCGTGTGCCTACTTGGTATTGCTGCGCGTAGAGATTGCTCGTTTCACCCGGACTGAACCGGCTCGTCTCTGTAGCTCTGATCCTCACCTCACGGTGGACAGCCGTTAGCTGCTACGCTGCCCTGCGCAGTCCGGACCTTCCTCCAGTGCGGTGTTTCCACCCTTGCACCAGCGGCAGTCTGGCGTGCTTCACCCCCTGATTATCCGGGCATTCGGGATGCTATGGATTTGATAGCTGCTTGCGCCCGTTGAATATGGGCCAGAGGCGTAAAATGCTCGCAGATCCGAAAAACAGATCCCGAGAGCCCCATGATCCGCCTGACCGAACTCAAGCTGCCGCTTGACCATCCTGAAGATGCCCTGCCCGCGCTGATCCAGCGCACCCTGGGCATCCGGCCTGACCAGCTGCGCAGCCACACCATTTACAAACGCAGTTACGACGCGCGCAAGCAAAAGCTGCTGCTGGTTTATATCGCCGACGTGGAAGTGGCCGACCCGGCTCTCGAAGCGCAACTGCTGGAAAAGTTCAAGGACCACCCGCACATCCGCCCAGCGCCCGACCAGAGCTACCACTTGGTGACCGCGGCCCGCCAGGCGCCGGCGCTGCGCCCGGTGGTGGTCGGCTTCGGCCCCTGCGGGATTTTTGCGGCGCTGCTGCTGGCGCAGATGGGCCTGAACCCCATCGTGCTGGAACGCGGCAAGCAGGTGCGGGAGCGCACCAAAGACACCTGGGGCCTGTGGCGAAAACGTGTGTTGAACCCCGAATCGAATGTGCAGTTCGGTGAAGGCGGCGCCGGGACTTTCTCCGACGGCAAGCTCTGGAGCCAGATCAAGGACCCACGTTTCCTCGGCCGCAAGGTCATGACGGAATTCGTCAAGGCCGGCGCACCCGAGGAAATCCTGCTGGTCAGCAAGCCGCACATTGGCACCTTCAAGCTGGTCAAGGTGGTGGAAAACATGCGCGAGCAGATCATTGCCATGGGCGGCGAGATCCGTTTCCAGCAGCGCCTGGCCGACGTGCTGATCGAGGACGGCCAGCTCAGGGGCCTGACCGTGCAGAACCTGGCCGATGGCAGCAGCTACGAGTTGCGTACCGACCACGTGGTGCTGGCGCCCGGCCACAGCGCGCGCGACACCTTTGCCATGCTGCACGAGCGTGGTGTGTACATGGAAGCCAAACCGTTTTCGGTCGGTTTCCGCATCGAACACCCGCAGGGCCTGATCGACCGCGCGCGCCTCGGACAACACGCCGGCCACCCGCTGCTGGGCGCGGCCGACTACAAGCTGGTGCACCACGCAGGCAACGGCCGCTCGGTCTACAGCTTCTGCATGTGCCCGGGCGGCACCGTGGTCGCAGCCACCTCCGAGGACGGCCGCGTCGTCACCAACGGCATGAGTCAGTACTCGCGCAACGAACGCAACGCCAACGCCGGCATCGTGGTCGGCATCAGCCCGGCCGACTACCCGGGCGGGCCGTTGGCCGGCATCGCCTTCCAGCGTGCGCTTGAATCGAATGCCTTCACGCTGGGCGGCGGCACCTACGAAGCGCCAGGCCAGCTGGTCGGCGATTTTTTGGCGGGCAAGGCCTCGACCCAGCTCGGCAGCGTCGAGCCCTCTTACAAACCGGGGGTGTTGATGACCGATCTGGCCGGCGCCCTGCCCGCCTACGCCATCACCGCCATGCGCGAGGCACTGCCGGTCTTCGGCAAGAAGATTCGCGGCTTTGACATGTTCGACGCGGTACTGACCGGCGTCGAGACCCGCACTTCGTCGCCGCTGCGCATCACGCGGGGTGATGATTTTCAGAGCCTCAACGTCAAGGGCCTGTACCCGGCCGGCGAAGGGGCGAGTTACGCAGGTGGCATTTTGTCGGCCGGTGTGGACGGTATCGAGGTCGCCGAGGCGGTGGCGCTCAGCATGACAGGCAACAAAGGCAGCACATGAACGACGACATTCATTTTTACGAGCCGGCGCAGGGCCACGGCCTGCCGCACGACCCGTTCAACGCGATTGTCGGGCCGCGGCCCATCGGCTGGATCTCCTCGCAGGATGCCGAAGGTCGCCTGAATCTCGCGCCCTACAGTTTTTTCAACGCCTTCAACTACACGCCACCCCTCATTGGTTTTGCCAGCATTGGCGCCAAGGACAGCCTGCACAACATCGAGCAGACGCGCGAGTTCGGCTGGAACCTGGCAACACGGCCACTGGCCGAACAGATGAACCAGAGCTGTGCCGCGGTACCCCCTGAGGTCAACGAGTTCGAGCTGGCGGGACTCACGCCCGTCGCTTCGCGCAAAATCGCCGTGCCCCGCGTCGCCGAAAGCCCGGTGTCTTTCGAATGCCGCCTGACCCAGGTGCTGCAGCTGCAGGGTGTGGACGGCGTGCCCGTGCCGACCTGGCTGGTGCTGGGCGAAGTAGTGGGCATTCACATCGCACGCCGCCTGCTGAAAGACGGCATTTACGACACCGCCGCCGCCCAGCCCATCCTGCGTGGCGGCGGGCCGGCCGATTACTTTACCGTCACCCCCGACAATCTGTTCAAGATGTTCCGGCCACGCTGAACGCCTCCCGATTTTTTTCCCCTGAACTGACACCCATGACCGACACCTCTCCCGCCACCACCGACCAGCCGGCACGCAGCGGCAAGCGCCCGCCGGCACGTGCGCCACGCCAGCGCCAGGCCAGCCCGGTGCTCGAACGCCTGTTCGAGCTCTACCCCAAGCTGTTTGGCGCCAAGTTCCTGCCACTCAAGCTTGGCGTCTTCCAGGACCTGCTGGCGCGCCATCCCGAGGATTTCAAAAAGGACGAACTCAAGATCGCGATGGGCCAGCATGCGCGATCCACGCCCTACCTTGAAAGCGTGGCGGCCGGTCTGCCCCGCCACGACCTGGACGGCCAGCCGGTCGAACCCGTCGCGCCCGAACATGTGCACCACGCCATCCTGGAAATCTTTCGCCGGCGCCAGGCGCGCTCGCGCGAGGACCTGAGGCCGCGCCTGCAAGCCCGGCTGATCCACGCCATCGAGGCTTCGGGCCTGAGCCGCGAAGACTATGCGGCGCTGGTGCGCGTGCAGGACGAAGCCACCAACGCGCTGGTCGATGCGGCACTGGCAGAACTGGCGGTGCAGGCGGCCAAACGCGAGGCCTTGCTGCGCGCCTTCGAAGCCAGCGGAAAAACCGAAGCCGAGTTTGCAGACATGTACGGCATGAAGCTGGCAGAGGTGACAGCTACGCTCGCCCGCGTGCGCGGCGAGCAGACCGCCCCGGCCGCCGCCGCATAAAAAAAGCCGCTGCGGCTGCAGCGGCTTTTTTTGATGGAGCCGGCCGGTGTCAGACCTGGCCGGGCTGGGCGTTTTGCAGCGCAGCGATACGCTCTTCAATCGGCGGGTGCGTGGCAAACAGCTTGCCGATGCTGCCGGTGATACCCATGGCTTCGACTGCCTTGGGCAACTGGCCGGGCACCATGCCGCCCAGACGGGCCAGCGCATTGATCATGGGCTGCTTGCGCCCCATCAGCTGGGCGGCGCCGGCGTCGGCACGGAACTCGCGGTGGCGCGAGAACCAGGCCACCACGATGGCAGCAGCAAAGCCGAGCACGATGTCCAGCACGATGGTGCTGACGTAATAACCGATGCCCGGGCCGGAGTTGTTGTCGCTGCCCCGGCGCAGAAAGCTGTCCACCGCATAACCAATGACCCGGCTCAGGAACACCACAAAGGTGTTCATCACGCCCTGGATCAAGGTCATGGTGACCATGTCACCGTTGGCCACGTGGGCGATCTCGTGGCCCAGCACCGCTTCGATCTCTTCACGCGTCATGCCCTGCAGCAGCCCCGTGGACACCGCAACCAGCGAGGAGTTCTTGAACGCGCCGGTGGCAAAGGCATTCGGGGCGCCTTCAAAGATGCCGACTTCCGGCATGCCGATGCCGGCGCTGGTGGCCAGCTTGCGCACGGTCTCGACAATCCAGGCTTCATCGGCATTCTGCGGCTCGTTGATGACACGCACACCCGAACTCCACTTGGCCACGGGCTTGCTGATCAGCAAAGAGATGATGGCGCCGCCAAAACCGATGACCGCGGCAAAGCCGAGCAGCATGCCCAGGTTCAGGCCTTGCGGCGTGAGGTAGCGGTTGACGCCCAGCAGGCTGGCGACGATGCCCAGCACCACCACAACGGCGAGGTTGGTCATGACAAACAACAAAATACGTTTCATGGATTCTCCGTGAGAGACGGTGATAGAAAGTCCGCCTTGCGTGAAGAGATGTGGGCGGCGAAACCCAAATCAAGTCATGTGGGCGATGCAAGTTGCTGTGTCTGTTGTTCTGGGTTTTTACAGCAACCGGTGTGGACGGAATACAGAGGAGTCATCATAAAAGGAAAAGTTCTCGTTTTCCGGCCACCAGCCGGGCACGCCCAGCACCGGCAAGGGCGCAAAAGGTTTGGCCGCCAGCTTTTCCGCGCTCAGATCCTGCGCCACCCAGGCGTCGAGTTCCGCTATCGAATTCATAGCTGGTGACGCCCGGTAGACGTGGGCTGTGACCGGTTTTCTTGGATAAACCAGCTTCTCCAGCAAGGCATGGCCGAACAGCACCAGGTGCGCCTCTTGCCACAGCGGCCGCAGATCAACGAACAGCCGGCGCCAGTCCTTGTCCAGCAAGGCGTCCCACAGCGGTCCGGGCGCCGACAGCAAGGCTGCGTTTTCATCGAACACCGTCAGCGCATCGCGCACCGGCCCACGCAAGGGCGCCACGCCGGCCGCGACGATTTCCGCCGCCTGCAGTGAGTTGAGTTTTGCCTTGGTCAGCGGGAAACGCAGCCAGCACAGGCCGTTGAAGAAGTCGTGCAGGTTGTCGCGCGTCGGCACACTGCCTGAATCGAAAATGAACTGCTCGTAAGCCTGGCCGGCGGGCAGATCGGCCTGGGGAACAAACCGTCGCGGTGCGCCGGGCTCACGGTTCAGGGCTTCGTGAAAAGCCGCACCCCCTTCAATCGCCAGCGCCACGCGCTCGCCGGCTTCGCGCCAGGGCGCCAGCCACGGCTGGTCCCAGTCAACCGGCAACAACTTTCCTGGCGCACCAACGCTCATTCGTGGGCAATGGCCGGGTCCAAGCTGGTCAGCTTCCACGCCAGCGCCTCGCCCGAGCGCAGCGGCTTGAGTTCGGCCTCTCCGAAGACGTAACTCTCAGGCGGCGTCCAGCTTTCCTTCGTCAAGGTAATGCTGCCGCTGTTGCGCGGCAAGCCATAGAAGTCAGCGCCGTTGAAGCTGGCAAAGGCTTCGAGTTTGTCGAGCGCACCGGCGGCGTCAAAAGCTTCGGCATACAGCTCCATGGCCGCATGGGCGGTGTAACAACCGGCGCAGCCGGTGGCGTGTTCCTTGAGGTGGGCCGGGTGCGGTGCGCTGTCAGTGCCGAGGAAAAAGCGCGGGTTGCCGCCGGTGGCGGCTTCGACCAGCGCCAGCCGGTGTGTTTCGCGCTTGAGCACCGGCAGGCAGTAGTAATGCGGGCGAATGCCGCCCGTGAAAATCGCATTGCGGTTGTACAGCAGGTGGTGCGCTGTGACAGTGGCCCCTGTGAAAACGCCGGCATCGCGCACGTAATGGGCGGCTTCCCGCGTCGTGATGTGCTCGAACACAATCTTCAGTTCCGGGAAGTCGCGGCGCAGCGGGATCAGCTGCTGGTCGATGAACACGGCTTCGCGGTCGAACAGGTCGATCTCGGGCGAAGTCACCTCGCCGTGCACCAGCAGCAGCAAGCCTTCACGCTGCATGGCTTCCAGGGTCTTGTACGTCTTGCGCAGGTCGGTCACGCCGGCATCGCTGTTGGTGGTGGCGCCGGCCGGGTAGAGCTTGAGCGCGACCACACCGGCATCCTTCGCACGCCTGATCTCGACCGGCGGCAGATTGTCGGTCAGGTACAGCGTCATCAGCGGCTCGAAGGTCACGCCTGCGGGCACGGCGGCCTGGATGCGCTCGCGGTAGGCGACAGCCTGCGCCGCCGTCGTCACCGGCGGACGCAGGTTGGGCATGATGATGGCGCGGCCGAATTGCGCCGCCGTGTGCGGCACGACAGTGCTCAATGCGTCACCGTCGCGCACATGCAAATGCCAGTCGTCGGGGCGGGTCAGCGTCAGGGAAGTGGGGGTCGTTGGGGCGGCAGAAGTCATGCGCTGAATTGTCGCACCGGCGCCCCCGAGCTACAGCAGGTAGTCGCCGCTTTCTTCCGGCTGGAACAGGATGTCCACGATCTTCGCCGTGGCGGTCGCCCCGTCCGGTGTTTGCCAACGCGCCACGCGGCCTTTTTTCAGGCCCAGCAGGCCAGAACCCACCGGAGACAGCACCGACACAAATCCGGCCTCGGCATCGGCGTCGTGCGGGTAACACACGGTCAGCTTGCGCTGCTGCCCGGTCTGCCCGTCGGCAATCAACACCTGGGAATACATGGTGACCACGTTGGCGGGCACCTTGTACGAGGACACCAGTTCGGCGCTGTGGATCAGGTCTTCTACCTGGTCCAGCGTGTCGGGCGAAGGGCCGGGCCGCTGGAGCAGCTTGCTGATACGGACATGGTCGAGCTCGGTCAGCAAACGTGCCGGCTGTTGTGAAAAAAACATGGGAACTCCTGAATCAAACGCCCGGCTCAAGGCTGCCGGGCACGCCGCGCTGAAGGCGAGGGGCCCGGTGATCCAGAAATGCGCTACAAGGAAATGAAGGAGGGGATCGCCGGGCTCAGGAATGTGCTGCCGGCTGATGCTGCCACGCAGCTTCCAGCAGCGCGAAGGCGCACGGCGGGAAGAGGATCAAGGTGGCAGGCATGTGCCCGATTGTACGGAAGAACGACCCGGCGCGCAGCGAGCGGGATGCAATGCGAGGCGCGGGCGCCCGAGGAAAACCGGAGCGACCTCCAGCGTCGTGAGGATTTTCCTGGGGCTGCAACGAAGCAGTGCGCCCGCGCAGTAGCGCCCCCGAGACAGCCTAGTGGGCGAGGATCTTGTTCAGGAAGTCCTTGGTCCGCGGCTGGCGGTTTTCGGGATGGCTGAAGAATTCGTCTTTCGAGCAGTCTTCAAGAATCTTGCCGCCGACGTCCATGAAGATCACCCGGCTGCCGACCTTTTTCGCAAAACCCATTTCGTGGGTCACGCACATCATGGTCATGCCGTCGGTGGCCAGGCCCATCATGCAGTCGAGCACCTCGCCCACCATTTCCGGGTCCAGCGCCGAGGTGGGTTCGTCGAACAGCATGGCGATCGGGTCCATGCTGAGCGCGCGGGCGATTGCCACGCGCTGCTGCTGGCCGCCCGAGAGTTGCCCCGGGAACTTGTCCTTGTGTGCCATCAGGCCCACGCGGTCCAGGTATTTCAGGCCGTGCGTTTTGGCTTCGTCGGGCTTGCGGCCCAACACCTTGACCTGGGCCAGTGTCAGGTTTTCCGTCACGCTGAGGTGGGGAAACAGTTCAAAGTTCTGGAACACCATGCCGACGCGGGAGCGCAGCTTGGGCAAATCGGTCTTGGGGTCATGAACAGCCTGGCCGTCAACAAAAATCTCGCCTTTCTGGAAAGGCTCCAGCGCATTGATGGTCTTGATCAGCGTCGATTTGCCCGAGCCGGACGGCCCGCAGACCACCACCACCTCGCCTTTTTTGATACTGGTCGTGCAGTTGTTGAGCACCTGGACGGCGCCATACCATTTGGAAACTTCCTTGAGTTCGATCATCTTGATTCTCCGGAGCGGGGATGCGATAAATTGTTGTTCAGCGAATGATGGCGATCTTGGTTTGGAGCTTCTTGACGGTGTACGACAAGCCAAAACAGATCACGAAATAAACCACGGCGGCCAGCAGGTAAGCCTCTTCGGGCCGGCCGTAAATCTTGCCGGCGGTGGTCAGCCCCTTGAGCAGGTCGTACGCGCCGATGGCGTACACCAGCGACGTGTCCTGGAACAGGATGATGGTCTGCGTCAGCAGGATCGGCACCATGTTGCGGAAGGCCTGCGGCAACACGATCAGCCGCATGTTCTGCGCATAGGTCATGCCCAGCGCCCTGCCCGCGTTGACCTGCCCGCGCGAGATCGACTGGATACCCGCGCGCATGATCTCGCTGAAGTAGGCCGCCTCGAACGCAATAAAGGTGATGATGGCCGAAATCTCGGAGCGATTGTTGGCGCCGCCGGGAATCATGTCGAAAAATGCGCTGGGCATCAGCAGGTAGAACCACAGGATCACCATGACCAGCGGCACCGAACGCATGCCGTTGACATAAAAGGTCGCGGGGATCGTCAGGAGCTTGAGGCCCGACAGGCGCATCAGCGCAAGCAGCGTTCCAAGAATGATGCCGCCAATGGTCGCGATCACCGTCAGCTCGACGCTGAAGATGAAACCTTTCAGCACGAACTTGGAGATGATGTCCCAGTTCAGGAAACTCATGTCAAGACCGAACATGTCAGTGCCCCCCACCGGTGGCGCCGGCCACGACAAAGCCCGGAATCTGGACCTTTTTCTCAACAAAGGCCATGACCCGGTTGACGGCAAATGCCGACACCGCATACAGCACGGTCACTGCCAGATAAATTTCGACGCCGCGCGAGGTTTCTTCCTGCGCCTGCATGGCGAACATGGTCAGCTCGGCAATCGACACCGCGAAGGCAACCGACGAGTTTTTCAGCAAATTCATCGACTCGCTGGTCAGCGGCGGCAGGATGATGCGAAATGCCATCGGCAGGATCACATAGCGGTAAGTCTGCGCCGTGGTGAAACCCATCGCCATACCGGCATAACGCTGGCCGCGCGGCAGGGCCTGCACACCGGCACGCACCTGCTCGGCAATCCGCGCCGAGGTGAAAAACCCGAGGGCAAACACCACCAGCGCAAAACCCGGCACCTGCTGCATGGCGGGAAAAATCTTGGGCACCACAAAGTACCAGATGAAGATCTGGACCAGCAAGGGGATGTTGCGAAACAGTTCAACCCACACATTGGCCAGCCGCACCAGCCACGGACTGTTGGGCAGGGTGCGCAGGGTGCCCATCAGGCCGCCGGTCAGAATGGCGACCACCCAGGAGCAGCCGGCGACCGCCAGGGTCCAGCCCCAGGCGTCCATCATCCATTGCAGATACGTCCGGCCGCTGCCGTCGTCATTCAGAAATACTTGCCAATCCCAGCTCATGGTGACTCCGCCAAAAAATTGCGCTTTGATCTGTTGTTTTGTCTGCTGTTTTATCCGCGCTTAAAAAACAAACCCCGCCAACTGTCGCAGACGGGGTTTGTATTCAGCTCAAGCAGGGATTACTTCTTGGCGTAATCTTCCATGGGCTTGTCGTTCGGGGTGGCCCAGGCGGCTTTGGTGCTCTCGCTGAGCGCCAAGCCAACGCGGCTGTTCTTCGGCGGGATGGGCTGCATGAACCACTTGTCCCAGACCTTGGCCATTTCACCCGACTTGATCATGCCGGTGATGGTGTCGGTACCGATTTTTTTCAGCCCGGCGTCGTCCTTGCGGATCATGATGGCGATGGGCTCCACGCTCAGCACTTCACCGACGATCTTGAAATCGGCAGGGTTTTTGGAGGTGGCGATGTTGCCGGCGAGGATCGCGCCGTCCATCACAAACGCATCAGCGCGGCCGGACTCCAGCAGCAGGAAGCTGTCGGAGTGGTCCTTGCCGAAAATTTCCTTGAAGTCGATGCCCTTGGCGCGCTCGTTCTTGCGCAGGGTCTGCACCGAGGTCGTGCCGGTGGTGGTGGCGACATTTTTGCCGTTGAGCTGGGCGATGGAAGTGATGCCGGAATTGGCTTTCACGGCAATGCGCACTTCTTCAACAAAAGTGGTCGGCAGGAAGGACACGTCTTTCTGGCGCGTGGCATTGTTGGTGGTCGAGCCGCACTCGATGTCCACCGTGCCGTTTTGCACCAGGGGGATGCGGTTTTGCGAGGTCACGGGCAGGTATTTGATTTCCAGCTTGCGGCCGACGGCTTTTTCAACATCGGCAATCACGTGCTGGCAGATCTCGACGTGGTAACCAGCGTACTTGCCGTCGCCCAGCGTGTAGGACAGGGCACCCGACGAATCACGAACACCCATGGTGATCACGCCGGAGGCCTTGACCTTGGCCAGCGTGTCGGTGGCCTGGGCAAAAACGCCAGTGGTGGTCAAAACGGCAATTGCCAGGGCGGCGAGTTTGAGCTTCATAAATTTCCTTTTGGTAAGTTTGAAATGATGCACCATTTTAAGGAGCGGCTCCCGGGGTTTTCCCCAAGGTTTACCCCAGCCTCTTAAAACAGGAACAGGTGGAACGGGGTGCCGAATGGTTTTTGTCGTCCGATGGTCAGGTCCGTACCCGCGCTGTCGTGAAGCAATTCCAGGGGGCGGCCTGTGAAAAGGTCGCTCTGGCGTCCAGGACGGGAACAGGAATGTCTGGCAATCAACGAATCAAACAAGAAAGCATTCCCCAATAAAGTGCGCACATGGATGGTGACCAAAGCAGGCATTCAACTAAGCAGCCTTTGTGCCAACCGGAAGCCGCCCCTTTGCGCAGCATGCCCGGCTGCGCAATTTCAGCGTCGCAGAACGTCCCGGACTGTAAATTTGAGGGCCGCCAAAAGCCAATGCTGATAACGCGCGGCATCATGCATTTAATTTATAACCGCTAAGGGTTGCCACCTAGGCGCAACTTCGCGACCGGTTTCGGCAAGGCCTGGCTTTCGAGGTAGTTCCACAAGGCCTGCGCCGGACTTTTGGCGGCTGCACGGGTGGTGGGGCGCTCACGGTACACCCGCAAGTCCATGGTCATCTCCAGCCCGGGGCCGGCACTGACCAGCTTTTTCACGCGCAGCTCCTTTTTGACTGCACTGAAAGGCAAAAAGGCAATACCGTGGCCTTCGAGCGCCATCGCCTTCAGGCCTTCGGCCATGTCGGTTTCATACACCCGGTCCAGGTGGATGGCGGTACTGGACTGCTTGAGGATCAGGTCCACCACGCGCCCCAGGTAAGCGCCGGGCGCATACCCGAGGTAGGGCAGTGGCTGGCCGGCGCGGCCCGGCAAACGGTACAGCGGCGCGCCGTCGGCGTCGGCCTTGACGAAAGGCGCCAGCACCTCCTGGCCCAGGCTGATCATTTCGTAGCGGTCGGCGTCAAGTTGAAAAGGCTGCGAGTCGTGGTGATAGGCGATCAGCAAATCGCAACTGCCCTCCACCAGCCGCAACACCGCGTCATGCACATTGAGGGCAATCAGCCGGCTCTTGATGGGTCCGAACTTCTCGCGCAGGCTGCTGACCCAGGCAGGAAAAAAAGTGAAGGCCAGCGAATGCGGCACGGCGAACTCGATCACGTCCTGCCCGGCGGAATTGTGGCCGCGCAGCATGGCGCGGGTGGACTGCAGACCCTGCAGCATTTCCAGCGACTGGCTGTACAGCGTCTCACCAGCGGGCGTCAGCCGCGTCGGGTAGGAGCTGCGGTCCACCAGGTCGGTGCCGGCCCAGGCTTCGAGCGCCTGGATGCGGCGCGAGAAAGCCGGTTGCGTCACATGGCGCAACGTGGCTGAACGGCTGAAACTGCGCGTTTCAGCGAGACTGACAAAATCTTCCAGCCATTTGGTTTCCATGCTTTTTATTATGCGAGTGCAACACGCGATTGTGTCTGCGGGAATCCCTCAGGGCCGGCGGCAGGCAAGGCGCCAGACCGGAGCGCTATGAAATAAATAGCTGCCAGCGCAAGTCCAGCAAGGGTTACAGACCTAAAACACTCACAATCTTATTCAGAACTCTGCTGCAACGCCCACATGGCAGCATACCGGCCGCCCAGCGCCAGCAAACTGGCGTGGGTGCCGCGCTCGATGATCTGGCCGGCCTCCATCACCAGAATCTCGTGCGCATCGACCACGGTGGACAGGCGGTGGGCCACCACCAGCGTGGTCTTGTTTTCGGCAATGCTGCGCAGCTCGGCCTGGATGGCACGTTCATTGGCCGAGTCCAGCGCCGAGGTCGCCTCGTCAAAAATCATGATGGGCGGGTTTTTCAGCAAGGTGCGGGCAATCGCCACACGCTGCTTTTCGCCGCCCGAGAGTTTCAGGCCACGCTCGCCGACCAGGGTGGCGTAACCGGCCGGCGTGGACGAGATGAAGTCGTGGATGCGCGCGGCGCGCGCGGCCTCTTCCACCTGGGCGCGGCTGGCGCCGGGCTGGCCGTAGGCGATGTTGTATTCGACCGTGTCGTTGAACAGCACGGTGTCCTGCGGCACGATGCCGATGGCCTGGCGCAGGCTGGACTGCGTCACCTCGCGGATGTCCTGGCCGGCGATGGTGACGCGGCCGCCTTCTACCGAAGAGCGGCCCGGAATGCCCACGTCATAGAAGCGGAACAGCAGGCGCGCCAGCGTGGACTTGCCCGCGCCGGATGAGCCGACCACCGCCACCGTCTTGCCCGGCGGGATCTCGAAGCTGATGTGGTGCAGGATGGGCCGGGAGGCCTCGTAGGCGAAGCTGACGTTTTCAAACCGTACCGCCGGCGAGGCCTGCAGGGCCAGAGGCAAAGCCCCCGGCTGGTCGGCGATCTCGCGCTCCTTCTCCATCAGGTTGAACATCTTCGACAGGTCGGTCAGGCTTTGCTTGATCTCGCGGTAAAGCACGCCCAGAAAACCCAGCGGGATGTAGAGCTGGATCATGAAGGCGTTGACCATGACCAGGTCGCCCAGGGTCATGCGCCCATCGACCACGCCCTGCGCGGCGCGCCACAGCATGGTGACCAGGCCGGCCGCAATGAT
>CBFGNA010000005.1:0-18917 GCA_965650045.1 uncultured Polaromonas sp. | reverse complement strand
CGCGACACCAACATCGTGATCGGCACCGCTTACCTCAAGCGTGCACTGGACGACTTCGGCGGCTCCATGCCGCTGGCGGCGGCCGCCTACAACGCGGGACCCGGCCGTCCGCGCACCTGGCGCAACGGGCCGGTGCTTGAAGCGGCCATCTGGGCAGAAAACGTGCCCTTCAGCGAAACCCGCGACTACGTCAAGAAGGTGTTGTCCAACACCACCAACTATGCGGCGCTGCTGAGCGGACAGCCGCAATCATTGAAGGCCCGGCTGGGCAGCGTCGGGCCACGCGACGCCTCGGCGCCGCCTCCGGACGAGAAGATGCCCTGAGGGCAAGCCGGCTTGCTCCTGAATTCATAGCTGCTGGCGCTTGTGCAGCAAGGGCTGCAGGCACAAAAGACCAGTGATCCCGGGGTTCTGGCTTCACGCTGCACATACTCCTGCGGTGCGCGGCCGGTCTGCCTTGTAGGTTTTCGCCTATTCCCCGGCCTGCGCCGGGAGGCTAAATTAGCAGCTTCCCCACAGGCGCAGGAGCCGCAAATGAACCCGAGCTGGTGGCAACAGATTGCCGGCGCCGTCGTCACGGAATTTTCCGACCTGCCCGATCTGGCACAGACCACCCGCGTGGTTTTGCGCCTGACGGTGGCCGCACTGCTGGGCGGCCTGCTGGGCTGGGAGCGCGAGCACAAAGGCCAGGCCGCGGGCGTGCGCACACACATGCTGGTGGCCATGGGCGCCGCACTTTTTGTGCTGGTCTCCCAGCAGCTCGGCATGGAAACGGACGACCTGAGCCGCGTGATTCAGGGCCTGACGGCCGGTGTCGGCTTTTTGTGCGCAGGCACCATCCTCAAGGGCGACAGGGCGGGTGACGTGAAGGGCCTGACCACCGCGGCGGGCCTCTGGCTGACGGCAGCCATGGGTGTTGCTGCGGGACTGGGGCGCGAACTCACGGCCGTGCTGGCCACGCTGCTGGCGCTGGTGATCCTGGCGGTGGTGCCGGTGCTGGTCAGGCTGCTGGAAAAGCCGGCGCACCTGCCTGCCGCAGACGGGCGGCCTGCGCGAGGCCACGGCAAGAAAAGCTGATCAGTCCTTGACGCGCTGCGAGACAAACTCGCCCTCGTAGCCCTTGGCCAGCGAGAGTTTCTCGGCCTCGGTCAAAACCTTGCCGGCCAGCTGGAAGATGCCCTGCTCTTCATCCTTGAGGTGGTGGTAGATCTTGTGGTGCAGCTCTTTGGCCACGGCAATCCACGCCGGTGAGCTGGGGTCGGTGTCTTCCAGCTTCTCCACCATCTCGTCCATCTCGTGGTGCTCGGCAATGCCGTGGCGTGAGGGCTCCTGGGTCATGTCATGGGCGATCAGCGGAACATAGAAAAAGCGCTCTTCGGCGGCGGCGTGGGCTGAGAGCTCCGCTTTCAACTCTTTGAAAATGACGTCGCGCTCCTTGCTGTCGCCGGAGGTGTTGATGAGGGCGTCGGCGAGGCCGCGCTGGGCGTCATGGCTGGTGCGTAAAGCTTCAAAAATATTCATGCCCTGATTATCAAATGCGGGAGCGGCCCGGGCTGTAGGCCGTGAGGCCCACCTTGCTTGCGGCCGCTGCCTACACCGCGCCTCGCGGCACCGGGTTTACGGAGGTTCGGCAGGTTTTGCATCACACGGCGCGAAAGCGTTTAATAAGGGCTATGAAAAAAATCCTGATCCTCGGCGGCACCGGATTTGTCGGCCGCCATGTTTGCGAAAAACTGACCCGGTTGCAATGGCGTGTGACCGTCCCGACACGCCTGGAAGCCCATGCCCGCGACGTCCAGATGCTGCCTTCGCTCGATGTGGTGCAGGCCGATGTGCACGACGAGACCACGCTGGCCCGCCTCGTGGCCGGCCATGACGCGGTGGTCAACCTGGTGGCCATCCTGCACGGCTCGCAGCAGGCGTTTGAAGCCGCGCACGTGACCTTGCCGCAAAAAATCGCGCGCGCCTGTGCCGCCACCGGCGTGACCCGCCTGGTGCATGTCAGCGCGCTGGGCGCCGACGCACGCAACCCGGACGCGGCGCCTTCCCGGTATTTGCGCAGCAAGGGCCAGGGAGAGGTCGCGCTGCACCACGCGGGGCTGGCCCTGACCATGCTGCGGCCCAGCGTTCTCTTCGGCGAGGGCGACAAGTTCCTCAATACGTTTGCCAGCCTGCAAAAAGTTTTTCCCGTCATCCCGCTGGCCGCCAGCCATGCGCTGTTCCAGCCGGTATGGGTCGAGGATGTGGCAAGCGCCATCGTGCACTGCCTGCAGGATGAACATCTGCACGCCACCGCCGGGCAAACCTACGAGGCCTGCGGACCAGACGTTTTCACCCTGAGGCAGCTGGTCGAGCTGGCCGGACGTTTCAGTGGTGTCAACCACGGCCGCGGACGGCCCGTGTTGCCCCTGCCTGCCGCGCTGGGCCGGCTGCAGGCAAGCCTGATGGCACTGGCGCCCGGTGAACCCCTGATGAGCCGCGACAACCTGGATTCGATGAGCGTTCCCAACATCGCCAGCGGCAACCTGCCCGGGCTGCAAGCGCTGGGCATCACGCCCGCCGCCGTCGAAGCGATTGCGCCCAGCTACCTCGGGCCGGATGCCGGGGGCTGGGGCCCGCGCAGCAACCTGCTGGGCAAGCGCAAGACCGCGGGCCGCTTCTGACAACCCGGGCAGCATCAATGCACGGTGTTTTTGGCATCAATGCCGGATCGGGCGCGCGTTAGCATAGCCGCTCATTTCAGGGAGGCCCCGTGCTCAAGCTCTACATCGCCAACAAGAACTACTCGTCCTGGTCCATGCGCCCCTGGGTGATGCTCAGGCAGGCCGGCCTGCCTTTCGAGGAGGTCATGGTGCGTTTTGGCGCAGATCCTTTTACCGCCACCTCCAGCTTCAAGCAGGCGGTTCTGGCCGTGAGTCCGGGCGGCCGGGTGCCGGTTCTGGTGGACGACGGTTTCGCCGTCTGGGACACGCTCGCCATTGCCGAATACCTGGCTGAAAAATTCCCGGAGTCCGCGCTGTGGCCGGAGGATGCAAAAGCCCGCGCCCGCGCGCGCAGTGTCTGCGCCGAAATGCACGCGGGTTTCAGCGCCCTGCGTGGTGCCTGCCCTATGAACATCGAAGCGGATCTGTCAACGACCGGGGCGATTGTCTGGCGCGACCAGGCGGCTGTGCGCAACGACGTCCAGCGCATCGTCACGATGTGGACCGACTTGCTGGAACAACATCAGGGGCCCCTGCTGTTTGGCGAGTTCTCTATCGCCGACGCCTACTTCGCGCCGGTCTGCATGCGCATCAAAAATTACGCGCTGCCGGTGCCAGGCCACATCAGCGACTACATCGGCAGGGTCTGCGCTCTACGCGGGGTGACGGCCTGGATGGACGAGGCCCTGGCCGAGAAGGATTTTGTGGTGGCCGACGAGCCGTACCGGGTGGCCCGATAAGGCTTGAAAAATTCCACGTCGGCATCACGCCTCGTCCCCGGCCAGCGCGGGGACGGCAGGCGCAACTCCCCCAATGTCTTTCAAATCAACGGCCCATGAGGCCCTAAACTAGCTCCATGATTCGCTGGATGCTGGTGATTTTCCTGGCGCTGATCCTGATCAGCTGGTTCACGCCCTTGCTGAACAAGCTGGGCTTCGGAAAAATGCCGGGAGACTTCCGCTTCCGCCTGTTTGGCCGCGAATGGTTCATCCCGCTGACAACAACCATTCTTCTGAGCATGCTGGCCAGCCTGATCAGCAAGCTGATTTGAACCGGAGCACCGATGACCAGCGATTCATCCTTCAAGCCGCCTGAGGTGCGCTTGCCCGCCGGGGCGGCGCCGGTCGCCTGCGTGGACATCGGCGGCACCAAGGTGGCTGTCAGCATCCTGGACCAGCGCGGCATCCAGGGACGGCAGACTGAAGCCACGGCCAAAGAGGGGCGCTCCGACGCGCTCGCGCAGCAGGTGCTGCGCCTGCTTGACGCCGCTTGTGCCGCAGCCCGGATCCACCGCAACGACCTTGGCGCCGTCGGTGTGGCGTCCTGCGGGCCGTTTGTGCTCAGGCAGGGACACATCGAGCTGGCCGCCCCCAACATCTGTGGCGGGCTGGCCGGCGCGGCGCGCGGTTTGCCCAACACCTGGACCAGCGCGGTGCTGGAGGCGCCGCTGCGCGCGGCCTTCGCGCAGGTCCGGATTGAAAACGACGGCATCGCCGCGCTGGAGGCCGAGCGCCGCTGGGGTGCGCTGCAGGGTCTGGATCACTGTGCTTATGTGACCTGGAGCACTGGCATCGGTGTCGGCCTGTGTGTGGATGGCAGGCCGCTGCACGGCAAGAACGGCAATGCCGGCCACGCAGGCCACATGTTTGTCAGTGACGATGACGAGGCGCTGTGTGGCTGCGGCAACATCGGCGACCTCGAAGCCCTGGTCGCCGGCAACGCCATCCCACGGCGTTATGGCGGGCTCGGTTATGCGGACGCGGCCAGCTTGCTGGACGCCGCGCGTGCCGGTGACGCGCAGGCCATCCGGCTGGTGGACGAACTGTGCCGCATCATGGGCCGGGCCCTTTACAACCTGGTGGTGACGCTGGACCTGCAGCGCATCAGCGTCGGCGGCAGCGTCTTCTGGCACCACCGCGACTACCTGTTGCCGCGGCTGCAGGCGCAGATCAGCCGCAGGTTGCCGGCGTTGACCGATGGTGTGGCGGTGGTGGGCGCCGGACTTGGCGACAGGGTCGGCGACTACGCGGCGATGGCGCTGGTGGCCTGAACTGCCGCGGCACCCGGCTCAGGGCAAAAGCTTCCACTCATGGCTGCACTTGCGGCAGCGCACCAGCAACTGGCCGTTGCGGCGGTCTTCCTCCACCACCGCCAGGCGGCCGTATTCCTGGCACTGCGGGCAGTTGGCCTGATCGGCCACGGTTTCGGCGTGAGACAGCAAATAAAGGTAACGCTGCAAGGCCCAGAGCGCCAGCCCCGCGCTGAAGATGAACAAGCCGAGGTTGAGGAATTTGTCCGCCAGGGTGCCGCCATGCAGCAACTCCAGGGTGGCCATCAGGGCTATCGTGCTCAGCAGGGACAGCAGCATGTGCGCATGGCTGGAGAGCAGTTCACGCTCGTACCACTTGCGAAACCCGATGGTGCGAATACCCTCGGCCAGCGGGCGGTTCAGGTAGTTGCGTTGGGGCATGGCCGTATATAGGTGATACGGCATGGTTACACAGTTCCCGGATTTCCGCCAGCGGCGTCACGACCGCGCTGCCTGCCGGGTCAGCCCGGGTCGATGGCGCCCAGTGTCTGCAAAAAGCTCTTTCGCCACCAGTGGATGTCCTGCTCGCGAATGCGCCTGAGCAACTGCTGGTGGCGCTTTTGCCGCTCGGCCAGCGACATCTGCAAGGCGATCTGGATGGTTTCGGCCGTGCCGTGGGTGTCGTAAGGGTTGACCAGCAGCGCTTCCTTGAGCTGCTCGGCAGCGCCTGCAAACCGCGACAGCACCAGCACCCCCGGGTCCGCCGGATCCTGCGCCGCAATAAATTCCTTGGCCACCAGATTCATGCCGTCGCGCAGCGGTGTGACCAGCGCCACGCTGGCCATGCGGTACAGCCCCGGCAAGCGCTTGCGCGCGACATTGCGGTGGATGTAACGCACCGGCATCCAGTCGAGCTCGCCATAGTCGCCATTGATTGAGCCGCACAGGCTTTCCAGCTCCTGGCGCAAGCCCGAATAGGTGTCCAGCGCTTCGCGGCTGGGCGAGGCAATCTGGATCAGCGTGGCGCTGTTGAGGTTTTCAGGGTATTGCTGCAGCAACTGGCGGAAGGCGCGCAGGCGCTGCGGCAAGCCCTTGGAATAGTCCAGCCGCTCGACACCCAGCAGCACACGGCGGCGCGAGTATTCGTCCTTCATGCTGGCGAACATTTCGCGCGCCTCCTTGCCGTGGGTCAGGGCGGCAAACTCGTCAACATCGATGCCGATGGGAAAGGCCTGTGCGTGCACCGTGCGGCCGAACGCCCGGAACTGGTGCTGGTCCATGGTTTCGGCACCGGCCTCCTGGCCGACATAACGCGAGAAGTGGTCCACATCGGCCTGGCTCTGGAAACCCACCAGGTCATAGGCAAACAGTGAACGGATCAGCCACTCGTGCTGCGGAATGGCCGCCAGGATGAGCGGCGGCGGCAGGGGAATGTGCAGGAAGAAGCCGATGCGGTTTTTGCAGCCCATGGCGCGCAACTCGGCCGCCATCGGGATCAGGTGGTAGTCGTGCACCCAGATGATGTCATCGGGCAAGAGCTGCGGCATGAGCCTGCGCGCCATCATCTGGTTGACGCGCCGGTAACCGCCGATAAAACCGGCGTCAAAATCCGCCAGGTCCAGCCGGTAATGAAAGACCGGCCACAACACGCCGTTGCTGTAACCCAGGTAATAGGCGTCGTGGTCTTCACGGCACAGGTCCACCGTGGTCAGCGTGACATTGCCGGCCTGATGGGTGTGCATCTCACCTTCGCCCGGCGTGCCTTCTTCGACAATGGTGCCGCTCCAGCCAAACCACAACCCGCCGTTGGCCGACAGGGCATCGCCGAGCGCCACAGCCAGCCCGCCAGCCGCGGTCTTACGCGGATCGGCCACCCGATTTGAAACAACAACAAGCCTGCTCATACTTGGGAATCCCACGGCGCTGAAAGGCGAACAGCCGCATTGATAATGCCGACCATCGAATAGGTCTGCGGAAAATTACCCCACATCTCGCCGGTCACCGGATGGGTGTCCTCCGAGAGCAGGCCGACATGGTTGCGCGCTGCCAGCATGGTTTCAAAAATCTCGCGCGCCTGCTCCTTGCGGCCGATGCGCGCCAGCGCGTCAATGCGCCAGAAGGTGCAGATGTTGAAGGCGGTTTCCGGCTTGCCGAAATCGTCAGGCGCTTCGTAACGCCGCATGTAGGGGCCGTCGCACAGGTGTTTTTCGAGCGCATCAACGGTGGCGACAAAACGCGGGTCCTTCGGGTCGATGAACCCGACCTCGATCATCAGCAGCACGCTGGCGTCCAGGTCGCGGCCGCCAAAGCTTTCAGCAAAGGCCTGGCGCTCCTCGCTCCAGGACTCGCGCAGGATGCGCTCACGCATCACGTTGGCGTGGCCATGCCAGTAAATGGCGCGGTCCGGCTGCTTCAGGCTCACGGCGATCTTGCCAAGACGGTCACACGCCGCCCAGCACATCAGCGCCGACGAGGTGTGCACGCGGGCCCGCGTGCGCAGCTCCCACATGCCGGCGTCGGGCTGGTCGTAATTGCGCACCGCCTGTTCGCCGACCGCTTCCAGCCGCGCAAATTCGGCCTCACCAGCGCGGTGCAGCAGCCGGTGGTCATGAAAGGACTGGGCTGCCCCCAGCACCACATTGCCATAGACGTCGTGTTGGAAATGCTCCTGCGCCTGGTTGCCCACCCGCACCGGGCCCATCCCGCGGTAACCGCCCAGGTGGTCGTAGCTGGCCTCGGGCAGTTCGCGCTCCAGGCCAATGCCGTACAGCGGCTGGATGTGGCCGCCACCGGCCTGAACCACGACGTTGCTGAGCCAGCGCAAATAGTCTTCCATGGTGCCGACTTCAGACAGGCTGTTGAGCGCACGCACCACAAAAAACGCGTCGCGCAGCCAGCAGAAGCGGTAGTCCCAGGTGCGCCCGCTGTTGGGCGCTTCGGGAATGCTGGTGGTCATGGCGGCGACGATGGCGCCGGTGTCTTCAAACAGCGACAGCTTGAGCGTGATGGCCGCGCGTATCACCGCTTCCTGCCACTCCAGCGGCAGGTGCAGGCGCTGGCTCCATTTGCGCCAGTAGCTGAGGGTTTCTTCCTCGAACAGGCGGGCGGTGTCGGCAATGCCGTCCACCAGCGACTCGTCGGCGCCGAGCAGGAAGTTGTGCTCGCGCGTCAGCACAAAAGGCTGGCGCGACAGCAGATGCGCAATCGGCGCATCGGTGTTCAGGCGCAGGGTCAATGCATCACCGACGTAACGCAGGTGGTTGCTGCCCTGCGTGATGGCCGGTTTGCTGCGGCCCCAGTCGTAACGAACGTCCAGCGAAACGCGGATGCGCGGTGCGCCATGCAGGGGCCGCACACGGCGTACCAGAGTCATGGGCCGGAAAAAGCGGGAGCGCCGGTAAAAGCGCGGCGCAAAGTCGGTGATCTCCACGGCCTGGCCACGGGTGTCGAACAACTGGGTGCGCAGCACGGCGGTGTTGTGTTCGTACCATTGCTTGCTGTGCGAGAAGTTCTCGATCTCGATGGCAAAGGCGCTGCCGTTGTCGCTCGGGTCCAGCAGGGCGTTGAACACCGGGTCCGCGTCGAAGCGCGGCAGGCAGCACCAGACAATGCGGGCGCGCGCATCCACCAGCGCACTGAAGGCGCAGTTGCCGATCACGCCCACCGAGAGCGAAGGCGGTGCCGGCGGCACAAACGAGTTGGTTTCGCCGGCTGGACTTGCACCGGCGGGCGCGGGGGACGGACGGGACACACTCATGAGGACAGACTTTCGGCGCGTGAGGCCAGGGAAGGAACCAGGGCCGACTGCAACCAGTCGGCCATCTCGGCGACACCGGCGCAACGGTGCTGTGCGCGGGTGGCGCCCTCGCCCACCTTGACGGCGTGCCCGCCCAGACGCTGAACCGCTGCAAAACCGTCTTCGTCGGTCACGTCGTCGCCCGCAAACACCGGGATGCGGCCGGCAAAGGGCGGCTCGGCCATGAAGGCGGCAATCGCCGTGCCCTTGCTGAAGCCGCTGACCTTGAGGTCGATCACACATTTGCCCTGCATCAATTGCAGGCCGGCACTTTGGGCCACAGCAGCCTGCATGGTCTCCAGGCACAAGGCTTCGAGCTCGGGCGCATGGCGGTAATGCAGGCTGAGTGCCAGGTTTTTGTGTTCGAGTTGCAAGCCGGGGTGCTGCTGCATCAGCCTTTCGGCGGCAGCCAGGACGTGGCGCAGTTCCGGGGCCGGCGCGCTGATCATCTGCCCCTGGGCATTGCGGCGCTGCGCGCCGTGCTCCACGGCCACGGGCAGTTGCAGCGGCGCCAGAAATCCGTCGAGATCGAGCAGGCGGCGCCCGGACACCAGGGCCAGCGCACCATCCAGTTGCCCATACAAAGCAGCCAGGGTGCTGGTCAGCGTGGGCGGAATGATGACTGCATCGGGCCGGGACGCGATCTCTACCAGCGTTCCGTCAAAGTCCAGGAAAAGTGCCGTGCGGGCGGTGATGCGTGGAAGCATTTCATGAGGCATGCGCATTCCCACAACCATAGCAGAATCCTCGCGCGCAGCCTGTAGGCCGGCGCCGTATATCGTGCACGAAGTCAGTGCGGGCGCGTCGCTAGGGCCTGCTCGACCGCCCTGACACGCGCGCTGTGAATCATCTCGCCGATCCGGCTGCCCGACAGCCCTGCCGCCTGCGCGGCCTGGGCCACCGGCTCGGTGGCCACCGACTGCGCCGCCTGCAGCACGCGCGCCAGGCGCTCGCGCTGCGGGTAGGCCGACGCCTCCAGCCCAAGCCGGCCGCGCGCGTCGCATTCGCAGGCCAGCAGCACCTCGCCAAAACGCTGCGGCTTGCGAAAGGCATCGCAGCGCTCCAGCAGCCGCACCAGCGCGGCGGCGCCGAACTCCGCACTGCGGTGGATGTTGCCGTGTTCGCGCGCCACCACCTCGCCAAGTTCGCGGCAATCGGTCGGCACGCGCAGCCGTTCACACACGCCCTTGAGCAGGCGCGCGCTGCGTTCCTCGTGACCGATGTGGCGGGGCAGCACCTCGGCCGGGGTCGTTCCCTTGCCGAGGTCGTGGCCCAGGCAGGCGAAACGCACGGCCAGCGGGGCCTGGAGACGCGCCGACATGTCCAGCACCATCATCAGGTGAACACCGGTATCGATTTCCGGGTGGTATTCGGCGCGCTGCGGCACACCCCACAGGCGCTCCACTTCGGGCAACAACTTCTTCAGCGCTCCGCAGGCGCGCAGCACCTCGAACATGCGCGAGGGCGTGCCCTCCATCAGGCCGCGTGCCAGTTCCTGCCAGACACGCTCGGCCACCAGCGCGTCGGCCTCGCCGTCCGCGACCATCTCGCGCACCAGCGCCATCGTCTCTGGCGCGACCGCGAAGTCCGGGAAACGCGCCGCGAAACGCGCCAGGCGCAGGATGCGCACCGGGTCTTCGCGAAAGGCATCGGTCACATGGCGCAACACCCGCGCGTGGATGTCGGCCTGTCCGCCGTAGGGATCGATCAGCGCCTCCAGATCAGGCTCAAATCCGGCGCCAGCCCTTGATGGTCGGGCGGGAGCAGCTATGGAATTGATAGTGAGGTCGCGCCGGGCCAGGTCCTGCTCCAGCGTGACATCCGGCGACGCGTGGATCTCGAAGCCACGGTAGCCGCGCGCGGTGTTGCGTTCGGTGCGCGCGAGTGCATATTCCTCTCGCGTTTCGGGATGCAGGAACACCGGAAAATCCTTGCCTACGGGCAGAAAACCCTGGGCCGTCATCGCTTCCGGCGTGGCTCCGACCACCACCCAGTCGTGGTCCTGCACCGGCAGGCCCAGCAGGGCATCGCGGACCGCGCCGCCGACCATGTAGATCTCCATGCCGCAAGTGTAGGGGCAGCGTCCCCGACGGGCTGATCTGCTATTGATTCAATAGCTGGTTGCGCACGCCAGACAAGGGCAAAAGGCCGATTTGATGAAAAAATCAGGGTTTCAACGGCCTTCCGCACCGTTCGGGCTGAGCTTGGCCTGTCCTGAGCCTGTCGAAGGGTCGAAGCCTTGCTGCTCATCAAGCAGGCCCCTTCGACAGGCTCAGGGCGAACGGACTGAGTCGTTGAGGGAAAAATCAGCGGTAGGGGTTGGCAATGCCTAGCCCGGCCAGAATCTCGACCTCGCGCGCCTCCATGACCTCGGCGTCGGCCTTGCCGGTCTCGTGGTCCCAGCCCTGCGCATGCAGCACGCCATGCACCAGCAGGTGGGCGTAATGGTCCTTCAAGGTCTTTTTGTTTTCTTTCGCCTCCCGGGCCACCACCGGCGCGCACAGCACCAGGTCGGCCGTCACCAGTGGCGCCTGGGTGTAGTCGAAGGTCAGCACATTGGTGGCGTAGTCTTTTTGCCGGTAGCCGCGGTTCAGCGCCTGGCCTTCTTCGGCATCAACGATGCGCACGGTGATCTCGGCGTCGCTGTCCAGCGCGTGGCGTATCCAGCGCGCCACGCTGTGGCGCGGCAGCGCAGCGCGGTGGCGCTTGGCGTCGGGGATATCGCCGAACTGCAGCGACAGGCTGAGCTGTTTGAGCGCCACGTCAGGATCCGTTGCGGCTTTTGGTGCGGCCGGGCCGCGCCACCGGGACCACCACGTCCCCAGCATCGTCGGCACGCGGCGTTTTCGGCGTGTAACCGTCGTAGGCATCCACAATGCGCGCCACCAGCGGGTGGCGCACCACGTCGGCGCTGGTCAGGCGCGTGATGGCGACGCCCTTGACGCGCTTGAGCACCCGCTCGGCGTCGATCAGCCCGCTGAGCTGGGTGCGCGGCAAATCAACCTGGCTGACATCGCCGGTGATCACGGCTTTGGCGCCGAAACCGATGCGCGTCAGAAACATCTTCATCTGCTCCGGCGTGGTGTTCTGCGCCTCGTCGAGGATCACAAACGCATGGTTGAGCGTGCGGCCGCGCATGAAGGCCAGCGGGGCAATCTCGATTTGCTGGCGCTCAAAGGCCTTCTGCACCCGCTCGAAACCCATGAGTTCATACAGCGCGTCGTACAGCGGCCGCAAATAGGGATCGACCTTCTGGTTCAGGTCGCCCGGCAAAAACCCCAGGCGCTCGCCGGCCTCCACCGCGGGGCGCGTCAGCACGATGCGCTGCACCGCGCTGCGCTCCAGCGCATCGACCGCGCAGGCCACCGCCAGGTAGGTCTTGCCGGTGCCGGCCGGTCCGATGCCGAAAGTGATGTCGTGGGTCGCGATGTTGTCCAGGTACATGCCCTGGTTGGTCGTGCGTGCGCGCAGGTCAGCGCGCCGGGTGGACAGCGCCGCGCTGCCATCGGGCGCGGTGGACAGGGCGCTGTCACCGGCCAGCATCAGTTGCACGGTCTCCTCGGGAATCGGGCGCTGCGCCAATTCATACAGCGCCTGCAACACCTCCAGCGCCTGCTGGGCCTTGGCCTTGGGCCCGTCAATCTTGAACTGCTCGAAGCGGTGCGCAATCGTCACCTGCAGTGCCGCCTCGATGGTGCGGATGTGCGAATCCATCGGTCCGCACAAATGGCCCATGCGCGTGTTGTTGGGCGGCGTGAAGGTGTGTCGGAGGATCAAGGCGTGGTATTTCCTGAAAAGAGGGGTTCTGGCGGATTGTCACCCCAATTTTCGCGCCCTGCCCGGCTGATAAGATTTGCCCATGATTGGACGCATCTCGGGCCTGCTGGCTGAAAAGAACCCCCCGGAACTGCTGGTGGACTGCAACGGCGTGGGGTACGAGGTGCTGGTGCCCATGAGCACCTTTTACAACCTGCCCGGCCTCGGTGAAAAAGTCTCGCTGCTCACGCATTTTGTGGTGCGCGAGGACGCCCAAATCCTCTACGGCTTCGGCAGCGCCAGCGAACGCGCGGCCTTCCGTCAGTTGATCAAAATTTCCGGCGTCGGCCCACGTACCGCGCTCAGCGTGCTCAGCGGCATGAGCGTCGATGAACTGGCCCAGGCCGTGACCAGCCAGGAAGCCGGCCGCATCATCAAGGTGCCCGGCATCGGCAAAAAAACCGCCGAACGCCTGCTGCTTGAACTCAAGGGCAAGCTGGGCGCCGACATGGGCATCACCGTCAGCGTCGCCGACGATGCGCAGTCCGACATCCTGCAGGCGCTGGTGGCCCTCGGGTACAGCGACCGCGATGCGGCGCTGGCGCTGAAGGCGCTGCCCAAAGACATCGGCGTCAGCGACGGCATCAAGCTGGCGCTGAAAGCGCTGGCGAAATAGCATGAGTATTCAAACGGACGATTTCGACATGTCGGGCGTGCCGCCTGTCAAACGTGTGATGTCGGCCGCGCCCGCCTCCCCCAACGAGGAAGCCATCGAACGCGCCTTGCGGCCCAAACTTTTCGACGAATACGTTGGCCAGTCCAAGGTGCGTGAGCAGCTCGAAATTTTTATCGGTGCGGCCAAAAAACGCAGCGAGGCCATGGACCATGTGCTGCTGTTCGGCCCGCCCGGCCTCGGCAAGACGACCCTGAGCCACATCATTGCGCACGAACTCGGCGTGAACCTGCGCCAGACCTCGGGCCCGGTGCTGGAAAAGCCGAAAGACCTGGCGGCGCTGCTGACCAACCTCGAAAAAAACGATGTGCTCTTCATTGACGAGATTCACCGTCTGAGCCCGGTCGTCGAGGAAATTTTGTACCCCGCGCTGGAGGACTACCAGATCGACATCATGATCGGTGAAGGCCCGGCCGCGCGCAGCATCAAGCTGGACCTGCAGCCCTTCACGCTGGTGGGCGCCACCACCCGCGCCGGCATGCTGACGAATCCGCTGCGCGACCGTTTCGGCATCGTCGCGCGGCTGGAGTTCTACACCGCGCCGGAGCTGGCGCGCATCGTCACGCGCAGCGCCAAACTGCTGAACGCACCCATGGACGAAGACGGTGGCTTCGAAATTGCGCGCCGATCGCGCGGCACGCCGCGCATCGCCAACCGCCTGCTGCGCCGCGTGCGCGACTATGCCGACGTCAAGGGCAGCGGCCACATCACCATGGACATTGCCAACAAGGCATTGGCCATGCTGGACGTGGACCCACAGGGCTTTGACGTGATGGACAGAAAGCTGCTGGAGGCCGTGATCCACCGCTTCGACGGTGGCCCGGTCGGCCTGGACAATATCGCCGCCAGCATCGGCGAGGAGCGCGACACGATTGAAGACGTGATCGAGCCTTACTTGATCCAGCAGGGTTATCTGCAGCGCACACCACGGGGGCGCATCGCCACGCTGGCGGCTTACCGGCACCTGGGTGTGGCCGCGCCGGCCAACCGGCAGGACGGCGGCTCAGACCTGTTTGTACCCTGAGCCCGACGCCGGCGCCCTGGCATTGAACACGATCAGGATTTGCGCGACGTAATAAGTCGACAGCACCCACAACTGCGCCATCGGCAGCGGCTGGGCAAACTTGTTGGTGGCCAGCAGCGCGTCGCTGAGCATGAAAAACCCGGCGCCCACCGCCACGCCAATAGCAGCCCGGTCGCGCAGCACCGTGGCCCGGCCCATCGCCTGGGCGGCCATCAGCGCGATCACCAGCACATAGGCCGCCACCGCAAAACGCAGCACCGGGTTCAGGCCATCGAACAAAAACGCGTACATCACGGCGCCGATTCCCAGCGTTGCCAGCAGTGCGCGACCACTCGGGAACCACGCCACGCTGCGCTTGAACAGCGCGATATAAAACAGGTGCGCGATCAGGAAGGCCAGCAGGCCCGGAATGAACAAACCGGGGAACATCAGCAGGCAGTCGCCCGCCAGCGAAAACACCAGTGCCGCCAAAAGTATGTGATCAAATCGGCCCTCAGCCCTTGTCTGGCGGGCGCGAACAGCTACCAAAACAATAGCAATCAGCAGCGCCAGCGGCTTGGCCACGCGGTGTACTTCGACCCGGCCCAGCGCGGCGCTGGCGGTCGCCAGCACGGCCGCCCCGATCAGCAGCACCTGCAGCACCGACAGCCGGCCCTGCAGGAGGCCACCCACCGCCCACAAGCCGGTGCCCAGCGCGGCCAGCCAGACCACTGACGGCCCCAGCGTCATCGCGTCGGCATGCCAGAGGAAATACGCAACGCCCGCCAGCAACAGCAGAAACTGCACACCGCCCAGCGCCGCCACCACCGGCGGCACCGGCGGATGAAAGCGCTGGACCTGCGCCAGGTCGAAGGCATCTTTGGGGAAACGTGCGGCCACATCGGCTGGCCGCCAGCCCGGCGGCTTGAACCAGATACGCAGTTTGTCGCCCCAGCTTTTTGCGTGCCAGGAATCCTTGCCCAGCGCCCAGTAGACCTCGGCATTGGCCCACAACGGGTCCCAGCTGTTGAGCGGGCTGCGCGTGCCATACACGCATTTCTCGTCCTCCTCGCGGAAGGTGCCGAAGAGGCGGTCCCAGACGATCAGGATGCCGCCATAGTTTTTATCCAGGTAGCGGTCGTTGACCGCGTGGTGCACGCGGTGATTCGACGGCGAGCAGAACCAGCGGTCGAACCAGCCGAGCCGCGGCACGTGTTCGGTATGCACCCAGAACTGGTAAAGCAAATCGATCAGCGCGACGATGCCGAAGATCAGCGGCGGCACACCGGCCACCGCCATGGGGACATAAAAAATCCAGCCCAGCAGCACGCCGCTGCTGGGCTGGCGCAGCGCGGTCGAGAGGTTGTAGTCCTGGCTCTGGTGATGCACCACATGCGCTGCCCAGAGGATCGCGCTTTCATGGCCGGCGCGGTGCAACCAGTAATAGCAGAAGTCGTAAAACACCAGCGCCATCAGCCAGCCGTACCAGGTGTTCCAGAACTCCGGGTTGGGATAAAGCGCAACGCTGGAATAAATCGCCGTGTAGATGCCGATACGCAGCAGCCGCGTGAACACCGCGCTGACCTGGCTCAGCATGCCCAGGCCGATGCTGCTGATGGCGTCGTTCAGACGGTAGGTGTTGCGGCCTTTGGCGTAACCCCAGGCGAACTCGATGGCGATCAGCAGCAGGAAAACGGGTGTGGCCAGAACAATGATCTGGCTGGGCGAGAGATTCATGCCGCCATTCTGGCCGGGGTCAGGTCAGCGCACCTCTGGCATCAACCCTGATGATCTGCTCGACCTTGCCATGCTGCAGGCCGCCGCGCACACCGAGCATATGCTCGTGCAGGTTGACGGTTGGGTCACAGTGGCCGGGGATCAGCCACACCGTCTCGCCGATGGCCGGCAGCACGGCGCCACGCAGGATGCCGTGTTCATCGCCGCCGTTGAAATACGCCAGCGCCAGCCCGTGCACCGCCGGCAGGCCGGAATCGATGGCGTGGCTTTTGTGGCCGGCGTCCACCACGGCATGGTCGGCGCAGACGCTCATCACCTGGCTTTTGACAAACAGCGCGTGCTCAAACGAGGGCTGCGCGGGATCATGCTCGTTGCTGGCGTAATCGCGGTCCATGAACAAATACGAGCCGGCCTGCAGTTCGCCATAGACGCCGCTGGCGGTTTCCAGCGAAAAGGTGCCGGTGCCGGCGCCGGTCACCAGCGGCACCTCGAAGCCCGCGGCCTGCAGCGCAGCCTGGGTCGCCTGCACATGGCCCACCACTTCGGCAATGCCGGCATGCCGCTCGGCCACCGTGCGCAAATGCTGGGCCCGGCCATGGTAGGCCTGCAGGCCACCGAACTGCAGCGCAGTGTGCCGGGCGATTTCGGCCGCCAGCGGCACAGCGGCCGCCCCCGGCGCCACGCCGCAGCGGCCGTGGCCCACATCGATCTCGATGAACACACGGATGACGCTGTGTTGTCCATGCACCGCTTGCGCCATCCGCTGCAGGCCTTCCGCGCTGTCCACGGCAATGGCCAGTTGCCCGCCCAGCGCGTCGAGTTCGCGCGCCAGTGCCACCACGCGTTTGAGCTTGAAGGGGGAGATCACCTCGTTGCTGATGTAGATGTTGTTCACGCCCAGCGCCGCGAGCGCCTCGGCCTCCGAGGTTTTCTGCACACAGACACCGACCGCGCCGTGTGCCATCTGCAACTTCGCAAGGGTCGCGCTTTTGTGCATCTTGGCGTGCGGCCGCAGCTTGACGCCGTGTTTCGCCGCAAACGCCGCCATGAGCGCCAAGTTGCGCTCCATGGCGTCGAGGTCAATCACCAGCGCCGGGGTGTCGATGTCGGCCGCGGGACGGCCCAGCAGGTCAGACAGCAGATACATCAGGTACTCGTTTCGTCCAGAGGTTGAGCATCGGCCTCACGCTCCAGGTGCTGGGTGTCGGCCCAACCGACCAGCGAGAAACCCTCGGGCGTCCAGAGCAGGCGGTTGATGGCCGCATTGCCCAGCGCCCAGGTGCGCGGCGCCTGCAGCTCCAGCCGGGTCGCGGCGCGGTACAACACATCCAGCACGCCGCCGTGCCCGACCATCATGATCAGTTCACCCGGATGCTGCGCCGCCAGCCGGTGGGCGGTGCTGACCACGCGCTCGCGCAACTGCTTCAGTGACTCACCACCGGCGGGTGCAAAGTCGGGATCGCGGGTGCGCCACAACATGGCTTGCTCGGGCAGCTCGCTTTCGATGTCGGCAAAAGTCCGGCCCTGGAACTCGCCAAAATGCCGCTCGCGCAGGCCGGGCTCCGGAGTCACCGGCACGCCGGTGGCGCGGCTGACATGCTGCGCGGTTTCAAACGCGCGGCCGAGATCGCTCGCATAAATGGCACTGATGGGTTCGCCCGCCAGCGCCTGTGCCAGCCGTCCGGCCTGCCAGCGGCCGATGTCATTGAGCCCGATGTCGAGCTGCCCCTGGATGCGCGTGTCCACGTTCCAGGCAGTTTCGCCATGGCGGATCGCCAGCACACGCGCCGCCTCACTCACCGCGCAGCGCCCCATGCACGACATCCTTCGACAAGCTCAGGACGAACGGATAACCATCGCGGGACGTGGGGGCCGTGCGCAGCGAAGGGCCGCCCCGAGCAAGCACAGCCCCCTCGGGGGGCAGCGACGTACACGCAGTGACGAGCATGGGGGCGAACATCTCTACCGGGGGATTTCGATGCTGATACGCCGCGTCCCGACCGGTGGCACCGGGAAATTGCGCAGTGCCGCGTCCAGCATGGTCGCAATCACCGGGCCGTCGTCGGGCCAGGGGTCTTCGCTGAAGGCGCGGGTTTCATAGACCGCGGTGTTGCCGCGCAGCTCGCGGATCACCAGGTTCACATCGCGCCGGTAGAGTGTGGGTTCCATGCCGCCGCCGCCCAGCGGCACGCCAAAGCCAAACCCGATGCTGCCGCCGCCCCCGCCAATGCCGCTGCCGATAAACACGCTGGAGCCACCGCCATAGGGATAACCGTAGCCGTCCCAGGACGGCCGCAGAATGGGCTGGGTGGTGGCGCTGACCTGCACGCTGAAGGCCGCGGCCTGGGGGTTGTGCTGCAGGCCGACTTTGGCCAGCGCGGCCTGCGCCAGGCCTTCGAGCGCCGGCTGGCGCGCATCGGGCTGCTGCTGCGAGGGCAGGCGCTCAAAGCGGTAGCTGGCACCCGGTGCCGGCGGCGCCGGTGTCCATCGCGCAAAACTCGTGACATCACTGTTGACCAGGCGCGAGCTGGCGCAACCGCCCAGCAGGCCAATCACGGATGCTCCTAAAATAATAGCTGTCAGCGCTCGTCGCATAAGGCCTCCAGGCACATTTGGCTTGAAATTTGGCTTGAATTTACTGAAGTTCCACCACCGCCAGCCCTGGCCGCGATGGCGCAAAAAACTCTTCGGCATCAAAGGCCTTGTCACCGTCCGGGTCCGGCATGCCGGTGCTGCGGATGCCCTTAAAGTCGTGCTGCTTGCCATCCATCAGGTGCGAGGGCACGACGTTCTGCAGCGAGGTGAACATGTTTTCCAGCCGGCCCGGAAACTTCTTGTCCCACTCGCGCAGCATGTTGCCGACCTGCACACGCTGCAGGTTCTGCTGGCTGCCGCACAGCGTGCACGGAATGATGGGAAAGTCGCGCACCTGGGCCCACTTGATCAGGTCTTTTTCGGGCACATAAGCCATGGGCCGGATCACCACATGTTTGCCGGTGTCGCTGACCAGCTTGGGCGGCATGCCCTTGAGGCGCGAGGCAAAAAACATGTTCAGGAAGAAGGTCTGCAGCATGTCGTCGCGATGGTGGCCCAGCGCAATCTTGGTGGCGCCGAATTCTTCGGCCACACGGTACAGGATGCCGCGGCGCAGGCGCGAGCAC
>CBFGNA010000004.1:0-19557 GCA_965650045.1 uncultured Polaromonas sp. | reverse complement strand
TTGGCGCAACGCATGGGCTTCACCGAGCCCTGCTTTCTGGACGACGACGAAACCCTGTGCCGCGCCGCCTTCAGCCATCCGCACGGCACTTCCCATCCGGATCTGGTGGATTTCGAGGAACTGCTGGACAAGGGTTTTGCCACCTTGCCGATTCCGGATGCGCCGTTTGCCGGGGGCGTCTTCCCCACGCCATCCGGCAAGTGCGAATTTTTCAGCGCGCGGCTGGCGGCGCAAGGCCTGGACGGCCTGCCCGACCACCTGCCCAACCATGAAACCGCCGGCGGCGTGGGCAGTTCGCGCGAGTTTCCGCTGGCCATGATTTCGCCACCGGCGCGCAATTTTCTCAACTCGACCTTCGTCAACGTCAAAAGTCTGCGCGACATCGAGGGCGAGCCGCTCCTGGAAATCCATGCCGACGACGCTGCAGCACGCGGCATCCCCGACGGCGCGGTCGTGCGGGTCTTCAACCAGCGCGGCAGCTACCGCTGCAAGGCCGAAATCTCGGCACGCGCCCGCCCCGGTGTGGTCAACGGCCTGGGCGTCTGGTGGCGCAAGCTCGGGCTGGACGGCACCAACGTCAACCAGCTCACCAGCCAGCACCTGACCGACCTCGGGCGCGGACCGGTGTTTTACGACTGCCTGGTGCAAGTGCAACTTGACGAGGCAGTGGCGCTCTAACCCCCGTGTCGATCACAAAAAATGCGCTCACGGCCCTCGTCACCGCCGCGGCCGTGTTCTCCGTGTCCGGCTGCAGCAGCCTCGGTTACTACTGGCAGTCGGTCAGCGGCCACCTGCAGTTGATGAATGCGGCGCGGCCGCTGCCCGAGTGGCTGCAGGACAGCCAGACCCCGGAAAAGCTCAAGGCCCGGCTCGAACTCGCCCAGCGCATCCGCAGCTTTGCCGTCACCGAGCTCCATTTGCCCGACAACGCCAGTTATCAGCGTTATGCCGATCTGCACCGCAAGGCCGTGGTCTGGAACGTCACGGCGGCGCCGGCCCTGTCGCTCAAACCCGAGACCTGGTGCTTCCCGGTGGCCGGCTGTGTGGCCTACCGCGGCTATTTTGACGAGCAGGCGGCCCGCGCCGAGGCCGCGCGCCTGCAGGCCCGCGGCCTGGACGTCCATGTGTACGGCGTCCCGGCCTATTCGACGCTGGGCTGGATGAACTGGGCCGGTGGCGACCCCCTGCTGAACACCTTTGTGGGTTACCCGGAAGGCGACCTGGCGCGCCTCATTTTTCACGAGCTCGCGCACCAGGTGGTGTACGTGGCGGGCGACACCTCCTTCAACGAGTCGTTCGCCACGGCGGTCGAACGCCTGGGCGTGGCGCGCTGGCTGGCCGCCGCAGGCTCGGAGAAAGCGCGGGCCGACTATGCCGCGCTGGAACAGCAACGCCAGCAGTTCCGGGCGCTGGCCCAGGCCACACGCCGTGAGCTGGCCGATATTTATAAGCAAAAAGTGCCTGTAGCCCTTTCCCCACAAGCGCAACTAGCTATGAAAACAGTAGCAATCGACGCTTTCCGGGCGCGCTATTCAGAACTGAAAAAATCCTGGGGCGGGCCGCCGGGAAGCACCGCCGGCTACGACCGCTGGGTGGCGCAGGCCAACAATGCCGCCTTCGGCGCGCAAGCGGCCTATGACGAACTGGTGCCCGGCTTCGAAGCACTGTTCGCGCGCTGCGGCGGCCACTGGCCGGCGTTTTATGATGAGGTGCGGCAGCTGGCGCGCCTGCCGAAGGACGAGCGGCTGACCATGCTGGCCCTTCCCTGAAGCTACACACGGAGACAACACATGGCAGAGATCCACATCGAACGCAAACACAGCCTGGGGCTGCTTGAGGCGCGCAAGGTCGCCTTCAAATGGGCCGAAATGGCGGAAGAAAAGTTCGACATGGCATGCACTTACGCGGAAGGCGACACCGAAGACTTGGTGAGCTTCACGCGCTCGGGCGTGAGCGGTGAGCTCAAGGTCACGCCCGACCTGCTGGCGCTCGACGCCAAACTCGGCTTTCTGCTCGGCGCCTTCAAGGACAAAATCGAGGGCGAGATTGTGAAGAATCTCGACACCCTGCTGGCCAAAAAATCGGCTGCGGCAAAGCCAGCCGCGGCCACCAAAAAGAAAACCGCCGCCAGATGACGGCGCCATCCTCCACCGGCCCGCTGGCGGGCCTGAAGGTGGTGGAGCTGGGCCAGCTCATCGCCGGACCCTTTGCCGCCAAGACGCTGGCCGACTTTGGCGCCGACGTCATCAAGATCGAGCCCCCGCCAGACCCGAACCGACCGGGATCGGCCGGGGGCGACCCGCTGCGCAAATGGCGACTGCTCAAGGACGGCACGTCGGTCTGGTGGCAGGTGCAGTCACGCAACAAACGTTCGGTAGCGCTCGATCTGCGCCAGGCTGAAGCGCAGGAGATCGTGCGCAAGCTGGCCCAGGATGCCGACGTGCTGATCGAAAACTTCCGCCCTGGCGCGATGGAAGGCTGGGGTTTGGGGCCCGACGAACTGCTTGGGCTCAACCCGCGCCTCATCATGCTGCGCATCAGCGGCTACGGACAGACCGGCCCTTACCGTGACCGCCCGGGCTTCGGCGTGGTCGCCGAAGCCATGAGCGGCCTGCGCCACCTGAGCGCCGAACCCGGCCGGGTCCCGGTGCGCGTCGGTGTCAGCATCGGCGACACGCTGGCCGCGCTGCACGGCGTGATTGGCATCCTGATGGCGCTGCAGCACCGGCATGCTTCGGGACAGGGGCAAGTCATTGATGTGGCGCTGTACGAAGCCGTCTTCAACTGCATGGAAAGCCTGCTGCCCGAATACAGCGCTTTCGGCGCCGTGCGCGGTCCGGCCGGCAGCGCCCTGCCCGGCATCGCGCCCAGCAACGCTTATGCCTGCAAGGATGGCGGCTACGCGCTCATTGCAGGAAACGGTGACAGCATCTTCAAGCGACTCATGGCCGTCATGGACCGCGACGACTTGGGCAAAGACCCGGCGCTGGCGGACAACGCCGGCCGCGTGGCGCGCGTCGAGGAAATTGACACGGCGATTGGCCAATGGACGTTGGGCCTCACGGTGGACGAGGTGCTGGCGGCGCTGGAGCGCGCCGAGGTGCCCGCCGGCAAAATTTATACCGTGGCCGACATCGCCGCCGATCCGCACTACACCGCCCGCGGCATGCTGCAGAAGGTGCAGATGGACGACGGCTCGGAACTCGCCGTGCCCGGTTTTATTCCCAAGCTCTCGGCCACCCCGGGCAGCCAGCGCCGCAACGCACCCGTGCTGGGCCAGGACACCGACGCGGTGCTGCGCGAGGTCGGGCTGAGCGGGGCGCAGATCGAGGCGCTGCGGCAGCGCGGGATTGTGGGCTA
Organism: uncultured Polaromonas sp.; assembly: GCA_965650045.1. Classification (GTDB taxonomy): domain Bacteria; phylum Pseudomonadota; class Gammaproteobacteria; order Burkholderiales; family Burkholderiaceae_C; genus Polaromonas. Next base: position 16,197 of record CBFGNA010000004.1, on the reverse strand, counting down.
GGAGTCATCCGCCGTCTTCCCAGGACAAAAACGGGCCGCGAGGTCGCACCTCCGGCCCGGCACTGCAAGACGCTAGATACGCCCTTCTTCCACCGCATGGCAGGCAATCTTCACGCCCTGGATACTCAGCAGTTGCGGCCGCTCGGCGCGGCAGCGGTCGTTGGCGTGCGGGCAACGCGGATGAAAGGTGCAGCCGGTCGGCGGGTTCAGCGGATTCGGCACCTCGCCCTGCACCGGCGTACGCGCGCGGCCGGTGTCGTGCATCTTCGGGATGGCATCCAGCAACATGCGTGTGTAGGGGTGGCGCGGCGCGGCGAACAGAGTTTGCTTGTCGGCCAGCTCGACCAGGCGGCCCAGGTACATCACACCCACCTGGTCACTGACGTGACGCACCACCGCGAGGTTGTGCGAAATGAACAGGTAGGTCAGGCCGCGCTGGCGCTGCAGGTCCTTCATGATGTTGAGCACCTGCGCCTGCACACTCACGTCGAGCGCCGAGGTCGGCTCGTCGCACACCAGGAATTCCGGCTCCGTCGCCAGCGCGCGTGCGATGGAGATGCGCTGGCGCTGGCCGCCGGAAAACTGGTGCGGGTACTTCACCATGTCAAGCGGCGACAATCCCACCGACTTGAGCAGGTCGCCGACCCTGGCCTTGAGTTCGGCCTCGTCGGTGATCAGCCCATGTTCACGCAAGGGCTCGCCGACGATGTCCTCGACAATCCAGCGCGGATTCAGGCTCGCGTAGGGGTCCTGGAAAATCATCTGGATGCGGCTGCGCAACTGACGGCCCTGCGGCGTCTTGAAGGCCGCATGCGCGTCCTGGCCGTCGAAGGTGAAACCGCCACGGGTCGGGTTGTAGAGCCCGACCAGCAGCTTGGCCACCGTGCTTTTTCCGCAGCCCGACTCGCCCACCAGTGCCAGCGTTTTGCCCTTTTCGATCTCGAAGCTCACTCCATCCACGGCGTGGAGCATCTGGCGCGGCTTGCGCTCGATCACCCGGTTCAGCCAGGGCGGCGACACGTCGAAGGTCTTGGCCAGGTCCAGGGCCTGAACCAGCGGTGCAGCGTTGCTCATGCCGCCACCCCCACCGGCACATCGTGCAGCCAGCAGGCCGCGCGTGTGGCACCCGCCGGCAGCAGGTCGGGCCGCTCCTGCCGGCAACGGTCGAACACTTGGGGACAGCGCGGGTTGAAGGCACAACCCGGCGGGATGGCGTTGAGCCGTGGCATGGCGCCGTCGATCTGGTTGAGGCGTTCGCGGTCCAGCGTGATGTCGGGAATCGCGGCCATCAGGCCGGCGGTGTAAGGGTGCGCGGGGTGGTTGATCACCTCATGCACGGGTCCGATCTCTGCAATCCGCCCGGCATACAGCACGGCCACGCGGTCGCAGGTTTCGGCAATCACCCCCATGTCGTGGGTGATCAGCATGACCGAGGCGCCGCGCTTTCGGCAGATGTTCTTGAGCAGCAGGATGATCTGCGCCTGGATCGACACGTCGAGCGCAGTGGTCGGCTCGTCGGCGACGATCAGCTTGGGCTCGGCGGCCAGTGCCAGGGCAATCACGACGCGCTGGCGCATTCCGCCCGAAAACTGGTGCGGAAAATGTTCGATGCGCTGCTCGGCGGCCGGGATGCCGGTGTCCTGCAGCAGCGATATCGCCCGCTGGCGCGCCTCGGCATGGCTCACCGGCAGATGGGCCTGAATCGTTTCAATGAGTTGGCGGCCCACCGTGTACAGCGGGTTCAGGGACGTCAGCGGGTCCTGGAAAATCGCGCCGATCTTGCGGCCGCGGATGTGGCGCATTTGGTCGTAAGGCAGTTGATCGATGCGCTGGCCTTCGAGCAGGATCTGCCCGCCGCTGATACGTCCCGGCGGCTCCAGCAGGCCAATGATGGCTGCGCCGGTCAGCGACTTGCCTGCGCCTGACTCACCGACGACGCCGAGTATTTCACCGGGGGCGATCTCGAAGGAAATGTCGTCCAGCGCGCGCAGCGTGCCGTGCCGGCCGGGAAATTCGACGATCAGGTTCTGGACTTGTAAAAGACTCATGGGGATGTCCCAGCGGCGAAGGATTCACCCGGCGAAAATGTTTTTCCGCAGGGCCGCCCCAAGGAAAAATGCGCCCCCTCGGGGGGCAGCGAAGTACGCGAAGCGACGAGCGTGGGGGCCATATCTAGCGCAATCTCGGGTTGAGCGCATCACGCAACCAGTCGCCCAGCAGATTGACCGACAGGGCGATCAGCACCAGCACCAGGCCGGGAAACACGGTGATCCACCAGTTGCCCGAGAAAAGAAACTTGTTGCCCACCTGGATCAGGGTGCCCAGCGATGGCGAGGTTGGCGGCACGCCAACGCCCAGAAAGGACAGCGTCGCCTCGGTGATGATGGCGGTGGCCACCTGGATGGTGGCCAGCACCATGACCGGCCCCATCACATTGGGCAGCACATGGCGCCGCATGATGCGCATGGGCAGCACACCGGTCACGCGTGCGGCCTGCACATATTCCTTGTTGCGCTCCACCAGCGTCACGCCGCGGACCGTGCGCGCATATTGAACCCAGCCGGACTGGCCCATGGAGATTGACAGGACCAGCACGCCCATGGCCACCCAGTGGCCGGCGTCCGGAAACACGGCGCGGCCGACGCCGGCAATCAGCAGGGCCACCAGGATGGGGGGGAACGATGACATCACATCGCAAATACGCATCAGGGCCGCGTCTATCCAGCCGCCGCGAAACCCCGCCAGCAGGCCCAGCGACACCCCGGACAGAACCGACAGCGCGACGGAGGCAAAGCCGACCAGCAGCGAAATGCGTGCCCCGTACATCAGGGCCGACAAAATGTCGCGGCCCTGGTCGTCCGTACCCAGCAGGTATTTGGGGTTGCCGCCTTCCAGCCAGGAGGGCGGCAAAAACCCATCCGACAGCTCCAGCGTGGCCAGATCCAGTGGGTTGTGCGGCGCCACCACGCCGGCAAACACTGCACAAAAAACGCAGACAAAAGCGATAAGGGCCGCAAGCACCGCGATCGGTGAAGTCCGGAAGCTGTATCCGATATCGCTTTGCCAGGCCCGCCAGGCCCAGTTTCCAGTCAACGCCGACATCACTTGACCGTCACGTATCTCCACATCATGCCGTTGTCAGGCCACTGGACCAGATCGACATTTTTCTTGGCACCCCAGTTGAGGGCTTGCGCGTGCAGGGGGATGTGCCCGATATCGTCCTGGTGGATCTTGATGGCTTCGTGAATCATCGCGTTGCGTTTCTTGACATCGGTTTCCGACGCGATCTGGGCGGTCAACTCGTCAAATTTGGGGTTGCTGTAGGCACCCAGGTTGAACTGGCCGCGGCCACCTTCGCCCGGCGTGGACATGATGGCGTACAGCACGTTGTGGGCATCGACCGTGCTGGACGTCCAGCCCAGCATGTAGAAGCTGGTGTCGCGACGCAGGATCTTGGGGAAATACGTGCCCTTGGTTTCGACTTCGAGCTTGATCTTGACGCCGACACGTGCCAGGTTGGCCGCCACCGCCTGGCAGATCGGGCCGTCGTTGACATAACGATCATTCGGGCAGTTCATCGTGACCTCGAAGCCATTCGGGTAACCGGCTTCGGCCAGCAGCTTTTTGGATGCTTCCGGGTCATACGGCAGCCGTTTTTCGAGGTCGGCCGCGTAGCCGTTGACCTGCGCCGGGAACATCTGGGCGATGGGGGACGAGGCGCCGCGCATCACCGTGCGCTTGATGCCTTCGATGTCGATGGCCTGGTAGAAGGCCTGGCGAACACGTTTGTCCTTGAACGGGTTTTTGCCCTTGATGTTGGAGAACAGCAACTCGTCGCGCTTCTGGTCCATGCCCAGGAAAATCACGCGCAGTTCGGGGCCCTGCAAGACCTTGAGGTTGGACGCCGCCTTGAGGCGGGCCACGTCCTGCACCGGAATGGGCTCCATGACGTCGATCTCGCCGGAGATCAGTGCCGCCACGCGGGTGGCGTCGTTGCCGATGACATTAAAGATCACCTCATCGACATTGCCCTCGATCTTGCCCCAGTAGTTGCCGTTGCGTACGTAGGTCGTACGCACATTGGGCTGGCGCTCACGCAGGCGGTAAGGCCCGGTGCCGTTGGCGCGGAAGGACGCCGCGTTTTCAATGCCCTTGCGGCGATCCACCGGCTTGGTCGCTTGGTTGGTCTCGCACCACTTCTTGCTCATGATGTCAAAGTGCGTGAACAGCTCCGGCAGGATCGGGAACGGCGCGTTGGTGACGATGTCGATGGAGTGGTCGTTGAGCTTCTTGATTTCCTTGATCTGGCCGACGTAGGACTTCATGTCGGAGCCGTCGCTCTTGGCGCGCTCATAGCTGAAGATCACGTCATCAGCGGTGAAGGGCGTGCCATCGTGAAACTGCACACCCTTGCGCAGCTCAAAGCGCCAGACCGTGGGCGAGGTCTGCTTCCAGCTGGTGGCCAGCGCAGGCGTGAGTTTGTAGTCGCGGCCGCGCGCCACCAGGGGTTCATAGACATTTTCGTTGACGCTGATCTGCAGCGACTCGTTGAGCGAGTGCGGGTCCATGGACAGCGCGTCGCCCTGGTTGCCGATCCGCAGAGTCACCGCAGATGCTACAAAACTTGTAGCTGCCAGCGCAGAGCCGACAAGGGCCAGAACTGCTTTTTTCTTGAAATTCATGGGATTCTCCTGTTGATGGAAAGTCAGGGGGCTACACGGATAAAGGCATGGACTGCTCTACCAGACCCGCATGTAATGCGGCGCCCAGCGGCAGAATATCGTCGTTGAAATCGTAACGGGTGTTGTGCAAAAAGCAGCTACCGACGCCGTTCTCGGCGCCCTGCCCGATGCGCAGGTAAGCACCGGGCTTGACCTGCAGCATGAAGGAAAAATCTTCGGCGCCCATACTGGGCGCCATGTCGCGCACCACGTGGTCGGCACCCACCAGTGCCTCGGCCACATCCGCGGCGAACACGGCCTCGTCGTAGGAATTGATGGTGGCGGGATAAATGCGTTCGTAATGCACGGCCGCCGAAGCGCCAAAACCCAGCGCCACCGCGCTGCACAGTTCGCTGAGCCGCTGCTCCACCATGTTTTGCACGTCCGGGCTGAAGGTGCGCACGGTGCCGACCAGCGAGGCCTTGCCGGGCACCACGCTGAAGGCGCCCATGTCGCCGGCCTGCATGGCGCAAACGCTGATCACCGCGCTGTCAATGGGGTTGACGTTGCGCGCCACGATGCTCTGGATCGCCGTGATGATGTGCGCCGACACGACCACCGGGTCCACCGTCATGTAGGCATGGGCGCCGTGCCCGCCGCGGCCCGTGATGTCAATGGTGAAGCGGTCGGCTGCCGCCATCATGGGTCCGGGCCGTATGCCCACCGTGCCGGGCCGCATCGACGGCCAGTTGTGCATGCCGTAGACGGCCTGCACCGGAAAGCGCTCAAACAGGCCATCCTCGATCATGACGCGGGCCCCGGCAAAACCCTCTTCACCAGGCTGAAAAATCAGCACGGCTGTGCCGTCGAAATTGCGGGTGGCGGCCAGGTAGCGGGCGGCGCCCACCAGCATGGTGGTGTGGCCGTCGTGGCCACAGCCGTGCATCAGGCCGTTTCGGGAAGACTTCCAGGCAAATTCATTGTGTTCGGTCATCGGCAATGCGTCCATGTCGGCGCGCAGGCCGATCATGCGATTGCTGGCATGTTGCCGCCCGCGTATCACTGCCACCAGCCCGGTCTTGCCGATGCCGGTGTGGATTTCGTCAACGCCGCAGCGCTCCAGCGCGTCCCGCACGCGGGCGCCGGTGTAGACCTCCTCAAAGCCAAGCTCGGGATGGGCGTGCAGATCCCGGCGAAAGGCTGTCAGTTCCGGATGGAATTCGGCAATCCTGGCGAACGCGCGGCCATTGGCCTTGAGCACCGGGCCGGGGCGGGGTGCAAGCATCAATGGCCCCCCGCGTTGCTGACGCGCAGCCGTGGATCAACGGCAAAGTAAAGCAGGTCAACCACCAGATTGATGACCACGAAGATCAGCGCGATCAGGCACAAGTAGGCGGCCATGACCGGAATATCCGCAAAAGTCACCGCCTGGATGAACAGCAAGCCCATGCCGGGCCACTGGAACACCGTCTCGGTGATGATGGCAAAGGCAATCAGGCCGCCGAGCTGCAAGCCGGTGATGGTCATCACCGGCACCAGGGTATTTTTCAGCGCATGGCCGAAATGGATGGCGCGGTTGGACAGCCCTCGCGCGCGCGCGAACTTGATGTAGTCGGTGCGCAGAACCTCCAGCATCTCCGCGCGCACCAGCCGCATGATCAGCGTGAGCTGGAAGATCGCCAGAGTGACTGCCGGAAGCACAATGTGATGCCAGCCATCGGCCGCCAGCAAACCGGTGCTCCACCACCCGATTTGCGTCACATCGCCGCGGCCAAAGCTCGGAAACCAGCCCAGGCCGACCGAGAAAAACAGGATCAGCAAAATCCCGATCAGGAAGGTAGGCAGCGACACGCCCAGCAGGGACACCGTCATCAATACCTGGCTGAAAAACGTGCCACGCCTGAGCGCCGCATAAACACCCATGGGCACACCAATCACCAGTGCAAGCAGCGCCGCCACCATCGCGAGTTCCATGGTGGCTGGAAAGCGCTCGGCAATCAGCCGGGAAACCTTGGCGCCCTGCCGCAGGCTCAAGCCAAACTCTCCCTGCACGGCATTGAACAGAAAATGGCCGAACTGCACGAAAAAAGGCTGGTCCAGCCCCAAATCAGCGCGAAGCTGGCGAATCTGGTCAGGCTTGGCGTCCTGCCCGAGCAGAAACACCACCGGATCGCCCACGTACTGGAACAGCATGAACGCCAGGAAGGCGACGGTGACCATCACGATCACGGCCTGCATCAGGCGGCGGAGGATAAATGCGAACATCAGGTGGGATTTTGGATCGAGAGCCGATGCTAGCAGAGCAAGCACCGTGCCGACATCGGGTTTCCTTTAGGTTTAAAGAAAAATCGTGCGCAGCAGGGCGGCGTTGTAATCGAGCTGCCCGCTCACCGCGGCATCAACGCGCCGAAGGGGCGGGACAGCATCGGCAGGCCAAGCTCAGGGCTTCGGTGTTGCCGGCTTGGTCGCGAGCCTCACAGGGCCGTACCAGGCGCGCGTGCTGCTGCGCGTGTTGTCGCTGTCCGTCATGATGCCTATGCCTACCAGCGCGCCGGGAGGCTCGCCGAACGCCTTTTCGTAATCCGCACGTATATTGCGTTCGTAGTCCACCCACTGGCGCAAGCGGCCGGGGCCGGACTCCACCACCAGCGTGCGTATGCGGTCGGTCCGCGGATTGACAATCACACTGCCCGGCTCACGGGTGTTGCACCAGACGTACATCAGGGTCGCATAGGGCAGCTCTTCGCCGGTGAGCGCGCGCGCCAGTTCGGAGAGCATGGCGTTTTTACCTGAAAACCTGCGGCGATCACCTTCAAAGGCCAGCACAATGCGCACCGGCGAGTCGTCGGCTTCGCGCAAGGCCATGTCAGCCTGGGCGATCAGGTCGGGCACCTTCCAGGAAAACCGCACACTGCCCAGTTCGCCAGGCTCGATGCGTACCACTTGCCGCACCATGCTGGCGGACGACATGGCGCGGGCCGCCATCGCGTCGCGACCGTCGAGGCGGACGTAGCTGAACTGGCTGGGCGGTTTGCCCGGAAGGGGGTAGTGTTGCCAGGAAATTGCGCCGTCAGCCGCCCCGGAGCTCAGCGCCCAGGGTGTGGAGGCAAGCCCCGCAGCGCGCGCCGGCGCCTCGGGGAGCAAGGTCGGCGATGTGCAGGCCGCCAGATACATCACCAGCATGGCCGCGCCAGACGCCTTGGCGGCGCGGCGAAACAGGGAAAGCAGGGAAAGGGAAGGGAGCCATCCGGTCAACATGATGCCGCGAGTATAGGCAGCGCAGGTGGCACCTTGACGGGGTCTTACAGGCACAGCCCATCGGCGCACGCTGATCGCCGTAAAACCTGCGACCAAGAAAAAAGGTCCAGACCTTGCGATCTGGACCTGTAAATCCACCCTTTCAGGGATGGAGGAGACAACCGTTGCATGAAAACATGGACATGTTCATGCGATGATTTCAGTATAGCGGAGCCGTGTTGCACCGCAGCAATAATCTGTTGTGAAAAATAAACATTTACAACGTTTTCTCCAACTATTTCTGGTTTTGAAGGATAGAGATCCATGGAATGCACAGTGAGCTGGACCGGTGCCAGCACTTCCACCAGCACGCCCGACACACCGGGGTCGGCGATGAGTTTCATGGCCGTCACCGGTAGCGGCCACACCCTGGTGATGGATGGTGCGCCGGACGCCGTCAAACCCGAAAATGGCGGCGCCAACCTCGCGCCTCGTCCCATGGAAACCGTGCTCGCCGGCACCGGCGGTTGCACCGCCTACGACGTGGTGCTGATCCTCAAGCGCGGGCGCCACGACGTGCGCGGCTGCACGGTCAGGCTCAGTTCAGAGCGCGCCAAAACCGATCCCAAGGTTTTCACAAAAATACAGATGCACTTTGTGGTGACTGGTCGCGGTATCCCGGCCAGCGCGGTCGAACGCGCGATTGCGATGAGCCACGACAAGTACTGCTCAGCCACCATCATGCTTGGCAAGACCGCCGACATCACGACCAGCTTTGAACTGATCGAGGCTTGAACAGGCAAGAAATTGGCCTCCAGCCCTTTTGCAGCGGGCATGAGCAGCTACAAAAAGAGTAGCAGCTGAGAAGAAGCTCAGATGTAGTGCGCGGTGGTGGTCATGACCTTGGCAGACGCCCGCATCAAGGCCTTGACCGGCGCGGGCAAGTCCAAGCCGCCGGCGCCTTGCGCCTCCTGGGCATGGCGGGCCTCATCGTCCTTCATCTGCGCCACGATGGCCCGTGAAGCATGGTCGCCTGGCGGCAGGCGCTCCAGATGGCTGGCCAGGTGCGACTCCACCTGGCGTTCGGTTTCCATGACAAAACCCAGGCTGACCCTGTCGCCGAGCCGCCCGGCCAGCAAGCCCAGCCCGAACGCACCGGCGTACCACAGCGGGTTGAGCAGTGAGGGCCGGGCCCCCAACTCGTCCAGCCGTTCGCGGGTCCACGCCAGATGATCACCCTCTTCCTTGCTGGCCTCCTCAAAATGCTGGCGCAAGCCGGGGTCTCGCGTGCTCAGCGCCTGCGAGGCGTACAGCGCCTGCGCGCACACCTCACCCACGTGATTGACCCGCATCAGTGCGCCAGCCAGCGCCTTGTCTGCGGCACCCAGTTCAGTGATTTGCCCCGGCACCGTGGGACAGGCGCGGCTGGCGTGGGGTCTGGCAAACAAGGTGCGCAAAGCGCTGTCGGCGGCGTTGAGAAGAGTATCCATGTCCTGCTTACTTTTTGTCGGGTGCCGCAAGGGCAGACAACAGTTTATCCACCACTACCTCCAGTCTGCGCATGCGCTCATCCAAGGCTGCATTGACAAAGGATTTCGACTCTGCTTTGGAGCCGCCCGGCAAGGCCGGCTCGACAGGCCTGGAAGGTGACAGCCGGGCTATTTCCTGACCGCGCCGGGTGATGGCAAACGCCTCGCCGCGCTCCACCGCGGCAATGACGCGTGAAAAGTTCTGGTTGGCTTCTCGCAGGGAGATGAACTGGTGGGTCATTTCGTGGGAGCAAGGCAGCAGAAAACGCCGCTCCGGTCCGTTAAACGCTGCCTGACTCAAATGTACTACATTCAATAGTACGTTCCAAATACTGGAAGAGCGCCGGCTTGGCCCTTGAGGTCCAAAAAGTTTTGTTGCAGAGGTGCAACGGAAATGGATTTAGCGGGCTAATTCCTTTGCGAAAGGCTGCTGCCTCTGTTGCAATACATACAACTTCCTAAATGGAGGTTGGCCCGGGGATCCAAAATCCTGGAGCCCTATGTTTAACCTTGGAGAAACTCGCAATGAAAAAATCCCTAGTTGCTCTGGCTGCACTCGCAGTTGCTGGCGGCGCTTTCGCTCAGTCTTCCGTTACCCTGTCCGGCATCGTCAAAGGCGGCGTTGCACAGACCAAATATTCCAATGGTGCTGCTGGTACCAATGGCAATGGTTTCAGCGTTGCTGACGGCTCGTCGCGTTTCATCATCGGCGGCACTGAAGACCTCGGTGGCGGCCTGAAAGCTGTTTTCCAGATCGACACCCGTTTCCGCGTTGACGACAACGGTGGCTCCAGCACCGCTGGCGCTGCTGGTGCAGGCACTCTGACCGCTTATTCTGCTCCTAGCCAACTCGCTGGTGGTAACACCTTCGTCGGCCTGAGCGGCGGCCTTGGCATGATCCAGCTGGGCAAAATGGACACTCACTACTGCCTGGGCTCTGACCAGCACGGTGCTCGCTCCACAGCTCTGCAGGCTTCCAGCTGCGCACTGCTCGGCTTCGTAGGTTCTGTTGCTGCTCCGATCGCCAACACCAGCCGTTCGGTCAACATGATCCGTTACACCACACCTAACTTCGCTGGCTTCCAAGCTCAGGCCAACTACAGCAGCAACTGGCAAGGTCCAGAAGGCGTGACCGCCGTCACTCCTACCGCTCCTGCTGGTTCTGTAGGCGATGCAGGCAAAGGCAAAGCAATGAACTTCGGCCTGAACTACGGCAACGGTCCTCTGAAAGCCGGCGTCTCTTTCTGGGATGCCAAGTCTGAAGACCGTCGCGTTGGTTCTGCAATGGCTGACCAGAAAGCCGGCACTGCTTTCATCGACTGGAACTTCGGCGTGGCCACTGTTGGCCTGACTTATGACCAGTCCCAAATCGAAAGCACTGCAGTAACGACTGGTGTTGTTACCGACGTCAAGCGTCGCGCATGGTCTATCCCTGTGACCGTGCCGCTCGGCGCTGGCACCTTCCTGTTCACCTACACCAAAGCACGTGACATGACCGGTAGCGGCGCTGCTGCTGGTGCAAATACCGGCGCTACGCTGGTGTCCGTCGGCTATGACTACTCCTTGTCCAAGCGCACATCGCTGGGTGTGTCGTATGCCAAGCTGAACAATGACACCCGTGCTGGCTACGCGCTGTACACGCAATCGGCTCTGAACGGCACGGGCAACAACGCTGCCGGTCAGGATGCCAGCCAGCTGTACCTGGGCATTCGCCACGCTTTCTAATCCCACGCTGGCTTAAGCCAGCTTGAGATTCAAAGCTCAAAAGCCGCCAAGTCTTCGGACTTGGCGGCTTTTTTTATTTCTGAGCCGTGCTTTTACTCGGCCGAGCAGGTGACCAGCGTGGCTGGCGCACTCCCAAACCCCACTATCATCGAAGGCAGAAAGTAAGCTCATGAAATCGCCCACCCAAAAAACATCTGTGTCGCCAGGGCACGGCCTCCAGCCTGCCGACTACCTCAAGAAAATCCTGACAGCCCGTGTTTATGACGTGGCCGTCGAGTCGGCCTTGGAACCGGCCAAAAACCTGAGCCGCCGCGTACACAACACGGTGCTGCTCAAGCGCGAAGACCAGCAGCCGGTGTTCAGTTTCAAGCTGCGCGGCGCCTATAACAAGATGGCGCACCTGAGCCCGGCGCAACTCCAGAAGGGCGTGATCTGCGCCTCGGCCGGCAACCACGCACAGGGTGTGGCTCTGGGCGCGCACAAACTGGGCACGCGCGCGGTCATCGTGATGCCGGTCACCACACCGCAGGTCAAGGTCGATGCCGTTCGCGCGCTGGGCGGCGAAGTGATTCTGCATGGCGACAGCTATTCCGATGCCTACCTGCACGCGGTCACGCTGGAGAAAAAAAACGGCCTGACCTTTGTGCACCCGTTTGACGATCCGGACGTGATCGCCGGCCAGGGCACGATTGCCATGGAAATCCTGCGCCAGATCCAGATGATCGGCAAAGGATCACTGGACGCGGTGTTTGTCGCCATCGGTGGCGGCGGACTGATCTCGGGCGTGGCCAACTACATCAAGGCGGTGCGGCCCGAGGTCAAGGTCATCGGCGTGCAGATGAGCGATTCGAATGCGATGGCGCTGTCGGTCGGCGCGGGCAAACGCGTGACGCTGCCGGATGTGGGCCTGTTTGCCGACGGCACCGCCGTCAAGCTGGTCGGGGAGGAAACCTTCCGCATCAGCCGGGCGCTGGTCGATGAGTTCATCACGGTGGACACCGACGCCGTCTGCGCTGCCATCAAGGACGTGTTCATCGACACGCGCAGCATCGTCGAACCGTCCGGCGCCATGAGTGTGGCGGCCATCAAGCAGTACGTGGCTACCCACAAGACCAGGGGCGAGACCTACGCGGCCATTTTGTGCGGCGCCAACATGAACTTCGACCGCCTGCGCTTTGTCGCCGAGCGGGCCGAGGTCGGCGAAGAGCGCGAGGCGCTGTTTGCGGTGACGATTCCCGAGGAGCGCGGCAGCTTCCGGCGTTTTTGCGAACTGATTGGCGAACTGCCCGGCGGCCCGCGCAGCGTGACTGAGTTCAACTACCGCATCAGCGACGCCAGCCAGGCCCATGTGTTTGTCGGCCTGACCACGCATGGCAAGGGCGAAAGTATCAAGATCGCCAGCAACTTCAGCAAGCACGGCTTCAAGGCGCTGGACCTCACGCATGACGACCTGGCCAAGGAACACATCCGCCACATGGTGGGCGGCCACACGGCACTGTCGAAGAACGAACGGCTGCTGCGTTTTGTGTTTCCCGAGCGGCCCGGTGCGCTGATGAAGTTTTTGTCGGCCATGCAGCCCGGCTGGAACATCAGCCTGTTCCATTACCGCAACCAGGGCGCCGACTACGGCCGCATCCTGGTCGGTCTGCAGGTTCCCAGGGCCGACAACAAGGCCTTCAAGGCCTTCCTCGACACCCTGGGCTACCCGCACGTGGAAGAAACCAACAACCCGGTCTACCGCCTGTTCCTGCAGGCCTGACACGCCTTGCCATGACTGCAGCACCGGCCGGCGCGCCAGCCAACTCCTCTTGCCCACGTTGCGGCGCCGCTTTCCGCTGCGGCATGGTGCGCAGCGACGGGCCGTCCCAAGCAAGCACAGCCCCCATGGGGGGCAGCGCAGTACGCGCAGCGACAAGCGTGGGGGCAGACATGCATGGTGGGGATACCGAATGCTGGTGCGTCAGGCTGCCTCACCTCATGCCGGTGCTCTCCACGCCCGCATCCACCACCGGCACGGCAGCTGCCTCCTGCTTTTGTCCCGCCTGCCTTCAACAGATCACCGATGACCGACAACTCAAGCCTTCAGCTGCCTGCGATTGAGCCCACCGCTGACGCCGACCTCGCGGTGCGGCTGCAGCACCGGATTGACCACAAGACCAAGCCGCCGGGCGCGCTCGGCAGGCTGGAGACCCTGGCCTTGCAGCTCGGTTTGATCCAGCGCAGCGAGGCGATCCGCTTCGACGCACCGCAGATGGTGGTCTTCGCCGCGGACCACGGCATCGCTGCCGAAGGCGTGTCGGCCTTTCCGCAGGCCGTGACGCTGCAGATGGTCGGCAACATGCTGGCGGGCGGCGCGGCCATCAATGTGTTTGCGCGCCAGCATGGCTTTGCGCTGCAGGTGGTGGACGCCGGTGTGGCCGGGCCCCTGGCGGCCCATCCGCAATTGCTGCAACGGAAAATCGCCTCCGGCACGGCCAACATCTGCGTCGGCCCCGCGATGTCAATCGCGCAAGCAGTGCAGGCGCTGCACACCGGCATGGCCGTGGTCAGGGATTTGCCCGGCAACGTGATCGCCTTCGGCGAAATGGGCATTGCCAACACCTCTCCTGCGGCGCTGCTGCTGGCCCGGCTCGCCGGGCTGCCGCTGGCTGACGTGGTGGGGCGCGGAACCGGGCTCGACGATACGCAGCTTCGCCACAAACAAGCCGTTTTACAACACGCACTGGACCGCCACCCGGACGCCCAGGAGCCGCTGGCCGTGCTGGCCGCGCTGGGCGGTTTCGAAATCGCGATGATGAGCGGCGCCATGCTGCAGGCCGCCAGCGAACGGCGCGTGGTGCTGGTCGACGGTTTTATCGCCGGCGCTGCCGCGCTGGTGGCCTGCACCTTGCTGCCGGCCGTGAAGGACTACCTGGTGTTCTGCCACCGCTCGGCCGAGCGCGGCCACCACCTGCTGCTGGCGCACCTGCGGGCCACGCCGCTGCTGGATCTGGACATGCGCCTGGGCGAAGGCACCGGCGCGCTGCTGGCCTGGCCGCTGCTGCAATCGGCTTCACTGTTTCTCGCCGAGATGGCCAGCTTTGATTCAGCCGGCGTCAGCGAAAAAAATTGAACATGTTGCAGTTCCTTCGTCACTTCCTTCTCGCCGTCCAGTTTTTCACCCGCATTCCCGTGACAGGGCAGCTGGCCGAATGGGCCGGCTACAGCCCGGCCATGCTGCGCGCCAGCGCAGCGCATTTCCCCGGCATTGGCTGGCTGGTCGGTGCCGTCGCAGCCGGCGTCTATGCCCTGTTGACCGCCCTGCTTCCGCTGAATCTGTTCACGCCGCTGGTGGCCGCGGCACTCTCCACCGTCGCCACGGTGCTGCTGACCGGCGCTTTCCATGAAGACGGCCTGGCCGATGTGAGTGACGGACTGGGCGGCAGCAGCGACGCACCGCGCGCGCTGGAGATCATGAAGGATTCGCGCGTCGGCGCTTTCGGCGCGCTGGCGCTGGTGCTGGCGGTCGGCAGCAAGCTGGCGCTGATCACCCTGCTGGGTTCCGTCGAGACACCGCTTTCCGGCAGTGAAGACGCCGAGCTGGCCGTGGATCCCTGGCTGGTGCCCGCAGCGCTGTTCGCAGCCCATGTGGTGTCGCGCGGCTTGCCGCTGCTGCTGATTCGCGTGCTGCCGCATGTGGGCGACACCGCCACGTCCAAATCCAAACCCCTGGCCGACCAGATCACGCTGGGCGGCCTGGGTGTCGCTTTTATCTGGTGTTTTTCGGCCCTGGCCCTTGTCAGTTATGCGCTGGACGCTGTCGCTTTGATCGTAGCCTGCAGCTTCGCCCTGATCGCGCTGCTGTGGATGGGGCGGCTGTTCTCGCGCCGGCTGGGGGGCTTCACGGGCGACTGTCTGGGCGCCACGCAACAGGTCTGTGAGATGGCCTTCTACCTGGGCCTGGCCGTCGGGGTGGCATGAAGCTCTGGCTCGTCCGCCATGCGCAGGTGCTGGCAGCCGCAGGCACCTGTTACGGCGCGATGGACGTCCCGGTCGATGCTGACGCCACACGTGCATCGGCGGCCGCACTGGCGGAGGCACTGCCTCCCGGCCTGCGGGTCAGCACCTCCCCGCTACAAAGATGTGAGCAGCTCACGCAGGCGCTGCAAGGGCTGCGACCCGATTTGATCATCAACACAGACGCCCGGCTGCGCGAAATGGACTTTGGCGACTGGGAGGGCCGGCGCTGGGACACGATTGCGCAGGGTGAGTTCGACGCCTGGACCCACGATTTTGCCGGCCATGCCGTGGGCGGCCATGGGGAGACCGTACGCGCAGTGATGGAACGCGTGGGTCAGGCTTTCGACGAATTGCGAAAAAACGATGCCGATGCCGACGCGGTGTGGATCACCCACGCCGGCATCATCCGCGCCGCCCAGTTGCTGGCCCGGGGCGTCCGCCACGTCGAACGTGCCGACCAGTGGCCGCTGGACGCGACGGCCTGCGGCCAATGGCGCACACTTGAGCTATCGTTCAACCCTTCCCCTTCCCGCTGAAGCAACACAGGCAAGACCATGGCAGCAACGCTCGACGGACAACTGGTGGTGGCGATTTCATCGCGCGCCCTGTTCGATTTTGAAGAAGAAAACCGCGTCTTCGAAGACGGCATGGTGCAGCCGCCTGTGCCCGGCGCCAAAAAAGACGCGGCCTACATGCAGCTGCAACTGGCCCGGCTCGACGTGCCGGCCAAACCCGGCGTGGCCTTTTCGCTGGTCAAGAAGCTGCTGGCCTTCAACGAAGCGCCCGATGCCCTGGACGACGCCTCTCCTGCCGCCAAACTGGCGCAACGTGTCGAAGTGGTGATCCTCTCGCGCAACGACCCGGTCTCGGGCATGCGGGTGTTCCGATCCGCCCAGCACTACGGCCTGAACATCCAGCGCGGCACCTTCAACCGCGGAGAGCCGCCCTGGCGCTACCTCAAGCCGCTGCACGCCAACCTGTTTTTGTCGGCCCACCTGAGCGACGTGCGCGATGCCCTGGCGGCCGGGGTGCCGGCCGCGCAGGTG
>CBFGNA010000003.1:0-23155 GCA_965650045.1 uncultured Polaromonas sp. | reverse complement strand
GCCTGCGCTTGAGTCAGGAAGAAGAGTATGAAGGGGCCGATCTCTCGATTCACCGCATCGGCGCGACGCCGGACCGCGAGGTCAACTGGTAAACCCATGCGGCGCAGGCCTGGCGCCGCTCTTTTACTCCTGAATCGATAGCTGCCGGCGCGCGTCCGCAAAGGGCCAGCGGCCAATTTGGCTTTGAACTTCGACTCAGGCGCGCAGCAGTCTTGGCGCCAGCCAGCGGTCCAGCGACCAGGGACCGACGCCATAGATCGCCAGCCCGGCCAGCAATGCGCCCCAGAAAACGTGCTGCTGCAAGGCAGCAGGCGCGATCTCGCTGAGCGACATCACCGCCACCGCATTCACCACAAACAGGCCCAGTGCCGAGAAGCGCCCGGCCAGGCCCAGCACCAGCAACACCGGAAGCACCAGCTCCCCGGTCGTCCCCATAACCGCCGCCACGGCAGGCGGCAGCCAGGGCACCTGGTACTCGTCGGTGAAGAGCGCCACCGTGATGTCCCAGTCGCGCAACTTGGTCAGGCCGGAGAGAAAAAATACCTGGGCGACATAGAGCCGGGCGAGCAGCGCGGCGGCGGGCTGCAGCAGGTCCAGGCCCGCGCTGAAGCGGCGCCACAGCCCAAGCGCTTTTTGAAGCAGGGAAGTCTCGGCAGGGTTCATGGTTTTCTTTCAGGTTGATTCAGGGGATCAAAGGGTCAGCGGGCGCGGGCCGCCACCAGCAGGCCGGTCTGGACAGCGGGCACCAGCCATTGTTCAAAGTCCAGTTCCGGCGCTGCATCCAGTGCGTCGGCCAGCGGGCGGTTGTGCTGCAGCGCGGCGAGGAAGGCCGCCTCGCCGGGCTGGGCATGACGCAGTGAAGGCTTCAAGCCCTGCCGCCAGACCAATGCGGTTTCGGCCACCCCTTCACGCACGCGTTCACCCGCTTGCGCCAGCGTCGGCTCACCCGTCAGGTGGGACTGCACGATGCTGACCACGGCAAACCTGCTGGGCACACATTGCGCGCCGGGGCTCAGGACCAGCGCCGTTGCCGAGGGCTCCCGGCTTTCAAGCAGTGCGAAGGAGTCCAGGTCAGCTTGCGCGTCGGCCTGCGTGGCGGCCGTGTGCAGGGCCCATTCCACACGCGCCACATCGGCGAGGTAGGGTTCCTCCTGCATGAGTTCCGCAAGTGTTTCCAGGAAGGCGGGAAAGCCTGCGCCCCACTGCGCCATGTCACCGCGCGATGGCGGGTGCCGCTGCCAGAACTGCCGCGACAGGCCGGCGAAGTTTTCCTCGCCCATCAACGCCGCCACCACCGGGCAGGCGGCGGCCATGACCCGCTGCGCCAGCGCATGGCCGTTGCTGCGATAAGCCTGCAGCCCGCGTTCAAGGTGTTTCAGGCCGCCAGCCCTTTCAGGGCGGGCGCAAGCAGCTACTATTTTCATAGCGTCTGCATGGCGCGGCGCATACAGGGCCGCCAGCAAGGCCTGTTGCTGAGCCGCCAGCCGGGCGTTCGCGTTCATGCGGCGACCTCCGCCCGCCGGCTCAGCAGGCGTGCGCGCTGGGCCTCGTCCAGCAGCACCGACAGCGGCGGGATGGCGGTGTCCCACTCGATCAGCGAAGGCACGGCGCCAAAACGACCAATGGCATGCGCATACAGCAGCCAGACCTCTGCGGCCACCTGGCTACCGTGGTCGTCAATGACGATGTCATCCATCACGCAATGGCCG
The DNA here is from genome assembly GCA_965650045.1 of uncultured Polaromonas sp. Taxonomy (GTDB): domain Bacteria; phylum Pseudomonadota; class Gammaproteobacteria; order Burkholderiales; family Burkholderiaceae_C; genus Polaromonas. The sequence goes on along the minus strand of CBFGNA010000003.1, from coordinate 21,446 downwards.
GCCAGATGGATTTCGCCCACAGCCGCCGCGGGCAGCTGGTCGCGCCAGTGTTTGCAGGCATGCAGCGGATCGGGCGCGTCCGGGCCATGGGCCTTGCGCGCATTCAACGCGTTGACGTAAATATTGTTCACATCCACCAGCAGTTGGCAGCCTGTGCGTTGCACCAGTTCGCCGAGGAAATCGGTTTCACTGCGGTCGCTGCCCGCCAGCGTGAGGTAGGCCGACAGGTTCTCGACCAGCAGCGGCCGCTGCAGCCGTTCCTGGACGTGCTGCACATTGCTGCAGAACACGTCGAGCGCGTCCTGGTTAAAGGCGATGGGCAAAAGATCGCCCGCATGGACGACCCCGCCATTGAGCACACCACGCGCAAAGCAGGCGTGGTCACTGATGCGCACCGGCTCGATCTCGCCGGCCAGCCGCGCCAGCTGGTCCAGGTGCCAGGGATCCACACCAGCCGCTGATCCCAGCGCCAACCCCACCCCATGCAGGCTGACCGGGTAGGTGTCGCGGGCCTGCAGCAACACCGCGCGTGCAGCGCCACCTTCGGCAAAAAAGTTTTCTGAATGCACCTCCAGAAAATCCAGCGCGGGCCGTGTTTCCAGCAGCGCCGCATAGTGCGGGTGCCGCCAGCCAATGCCGATGCTGGCGGCGTCGGCGTCAACCCGCCGGGCGAGGCGATTCATGGGGGGCATGGAGCGCCTCGCCGCGTGAAACAACAAGCAAGAAAAGAATCAGCCTTTTTTGTCCATCATCGGCTTGCCCTTCATTTTGGCCTGATCGGCGCTCATGCCTTTCATGCCGGCACACGTGCCCTTGGCGACGTATTTCCATTCGTTGGCATCGTCGCTGACCTTGGACTGGCCGGCGCAGGAATGGCTGCCGTTCAGGTTGGCGCAGTCGTTCTGGCCGGCCTTGGCGATGCCGTAGCATTTTTCTTTTTCCTGTGCAGCGGCCGGCGCGGAAACCAGCAGGGTGGACAACAGGGAGGCTGCAGCGGCAGCGATCAGGGCACGTTGGTTCATGTGAATCTCCAATAAGAGCTTGGTCGGGGTTAAACAATCAACCGGCGCAAAGAAATTTCTGCGTGGTTGAAGCTTGGTCTGTTGTGCGCCGGCTTTCTTACACAAAAGATTTCAACGGCGGCCGCGTGGATTGCTGCTGCCGCTACAGCAGGTCGGCAATGCGGTCCCAGGCTTGCGGCGGGATCCGGCCCACATAACGTTCCACAATTTTTCCGGACTTGTCGATCAGATAGGCGGCGGGCAACTGCGCGTGCTTGCCCAGGTTGTCGCGGTAGCTGGCGTCGCCGGTCCAGAGCTGCACGAACCGCTGCTTCGTCGGTACCGTGCGCGAAATGATGTTTTCGTAGTCCAGCATGTCCTGCACCCGGGCATCGGTGTTGACCGCCACCAGCTCGAAGGGCTGGTTGGCCCAGCCTTCGTAATTGGTGCGAAGCTCCGGCATCTTGTCGCGGCACACGGCACAGCCGGTGGACCAGTACAGCACCAGCACCACCTTGCCCCGCAGGGAAGACAAACTGAAGGATTTGCCCTCGACCGTCTTGCCGTCAATGCGTGGTGCCACGACCGGTGCCGCAGCGCCGCCCGCCGGGGGGGAGGGCGGCGGCGTTTGTGCGCGCACGGGCGCCGCCAGCATCAGCACCATCGCCAGCGCCATTGGCAGAGCGAGAAGGGCCCGGCGGCGAAGCCGGGAAAAGGAGGGAAGGCAGGCAAAGCCCATGGTGGTTTCCTTGGTGGCGGCAACCGAAGCTGAGAGTGATCGAGTGATTGCCAGGGTTTGGTCGCTGCGCGGACAGAATCCTTACAGGGCTGGCCGCAAATTTTCTGCGCGCGCACAGCGCAGCGGCTAGACTTGCGCTCCATGGCCACCTTCGAAGAGCAACTGGTTGAGCACCGGGTTTACCTCCTGCGTTTTGCACGGCTGCAGTTGCGCAACGACGCCTGGGCGGAAGACGCGGTGTCGGAAACCCTGCTCGCGGCGCTGTCCAAACCGCAATCTTTCGGCAACCGTTCCCAGCTCAAAACCTGGCTGGTGGGCATTCTCAAACACAAGGTCATCGACCTGATCCGCAGCAACGCCCGCGAGGTGTGCCTGCCCGATCACGGCGCTGACAACGAAGCCGATGAGCTGGACAAGCTGGCCTTCGCGCCCGACGGCCACTTCGCCATTCCGCCGCAGGACTGGGGCGACCCGCAACAGACCTTGCAGCAGGGGCAGTTTTTCAAGGTGCTCGACGCCTGCGTGGAACGCCTGCCACCGGCGCTGGGCCGGCTGTTCCTGATGCGTGAGTGGCTGGAGCTTTCCTGCGAAGAAGTCTGTAAGGAACTGGCCCTCACGCCGACCAACCTGTATGTTCAACTGCACCGTGCGCGCCTGCGATTGCGCGAATGCCTGGCCATCCACTGGTTCGGCTCCACCACCTCCTCCTCTTCCCGCTGAATGGCGCACTGAATGGCCGGCATGAAATTCACCTTGCTCAGGCGCACCTGCAAGCAGGCCGCGGCCTTGATGATCGCGCGTGAAGACCGGGCCCTGAGCCTGCCCGACGTGATTGCACTGCGCCTGCACCTGATGGCCTGCAATGCCTGCCCGAAGTTCGAAAACCAGTTGCTCACCATGCGCCAGGCCATGGCCAGCTGGCGCCGGGTTTCTGACGACGGCGAGGGCCGCGCCCAGCCGCCTCACGAGCGGCCCGACCAGCTGTAGCGCCGGCCTGGACGCCACCCCTGGGCGGTGGGCGTCTTTGTGTATAAACGTAAAAACCCGACGCGGATTGCTGCCGTGACGCGGCCCGGCTCGCAAGCCCGGACCAGTGCACACACCGGCTGGCTAGTGAGCACAAACTTGCCTTGAATCCTTTTCACAGCGCAGGCGCATGGCCAGCTTGCAGCACCCCGAAAACCGCCTCTTCTGCCGATGGCCCTTCAGGCAAGGGGTGGCGAGGGCAAATCGTCCCGAAAGTCCCTGTTGATGCGGGTTTCACCAAGCTAGGTAGAAACGATGGCTGCTTGTTTTATGCATGCCTGACGCATAATATGAGCGTGTGGATAACATCCACGCAGGCCAGGTGATCGGGCAGTTTCGTGCGCTACAGCGGCAGCTTTGAAGATTTGTTGTGCTTCCGGGACTCCATCGCTTTTGTTATTGTGTTTTAGAGGAGTCCCTTCATGGGCAACAAACTTTATGTCGGCAATCTGCCGTACTCGGTTCGCGACGAAGACTTGCAACAATCTTTTGGCCAGTTCGGTGCTGTCACCAGCGCCAAGGTCATGATGGAACGCGACACGGGCCGCTCCAAAGGTTTCGGCTTTGTCGAAATGGGCAGCGATGCCGAAGCGCAGGCAGCCATTGCCGGCATGAACGGCCAGTCACTCGGTGGCCGCAGCGTTGTTGTCAATGAAGCGCGTCCGATGGAAGCGCGTCCCCCCCGCAGCGGTGGCTTCGGTGGTGGTGGTGGCGGCGGTTACGGTGGTGGCGGCGGCGGTGGCGGATACGGCGGCGGCGGTGGCGGCGGTCGTTCCGGTGGCGGCGGCAGCGACGGCGGTTTCCGCAGCCCCTACGGCGGTGGTGGCCGTTCCGGCGGCGGCGGTGGTGGCCGCGGCGGCTACTGAGCCCTTTCCCTCCAGGCCGCCAACCTGTGGTTGACGGCCTTCAAAAGGCTTCGAAGCTTACGTTTCGAAGCCTTTTTGCCTTCCGGCCCTTGTCCATCAAGCGCCAGCAGCTATTGTTTTTATAGCGACCTAGCCGCCATCCTGCCGATGTTTGCGCGGGCGCCCTGCCAGCAACTTGTCAAACCAGCCGTTGGGCAGCAGGCGCAGCACCTTGGCCACCACGCCCATCTGCCACGGAATCACCCGGTAGCTGACCCCCGCCTCCACCGCCTGGAACGCCTTGTCGGCAAAGGCGGCGGGCTGCATCAGGAACGGCATGGTGTAGCGGTTTTTTTGCGTCAGCGGCGTATCGATGTACCCGGGGCACAGCGTGACCACCTTGACGCCCGCTGGCCGCAACTCCCCCCGCAGGCTTTCGCAGTAGGCAATCACGGCCGCCTTGCTGGCGCAATAGGCGCCGTGGCCGGGCAGGCCGCGAATGCCGGCCACACTGCCCATACCCACCAGCGTTCCCGAACCTCGCTGCGCCATGGCCTCGACAAAGGGATGAAAGGTGGCCGCCAGGCCGGTGTTGTTGGTGGCAAAAGTCAGGGCCATCACGTCCAGGTCACCGCGCACCGCCGTGTCCATGCCGATGCTGATGCCGGCGTTGGCAATCACCACGTCCGGCAAGCCCTGCGAGACGATACAGGCCTGTCCGGCAGCAACAATGCTTTCTGGCCGGGACACATCAGCGCTGTAAATCTCATAGCGCTGCGCGTCCAGCTGCTGCGCCCGCGCCCAGGCCTCCACGTCGTCGGTGCGCCGCGCCGCCAGGGCCAGCCGGTAACCGGCCTGATAAAACCGCCAGGCCATCGCCTGGCCGAGGCCACTTGATGCGCCGGTGATGAAAACAAGAGGGGCCATGAAATGCTCCGGTGGGCCAGTGCCGCGATTTGTAGCGGGCAGCGCGCTGGCCTAGGGTTTGGCGGGCGGCGAAGGCGCCGCATTGCGCGGCACCAGGATGCCCTTGACGCGGCCCTTCAGGTCGGCCACCCGGTCCAGGTTGTCGTAGGCAAAGGTATCGCCCTCGAACTCGTCATTGCCGCGGCGCAGGATCACCGGCAGATGCGACTTGACGCGATCCTCGTTGACAAACACGTGAAGGAATTCGCCGCGAAATTCAAGCCGCGGGACTTCCCGACCGTCCGGGCCCACGGACGCCTCGCGCACCACGTGGGCGTTGCCGATCAGCTGCACCTCCGACCCGTCGCCGTTGGTCACCGCACGGTCCCCGGTGGAGGTGGTCAGGCGCCCTTCGATGCTGTAGCTGCGGATCAGCGCCTTGTCGATGTGCAGCGTGTCGGTGTCGGGATAGTGGCGCACCTCGGTCCCCGAGACATCACTCTTGAGCTGGCCGGACTCGTCAAAGGTCTTGATGCCGAACTTGCGCATGTAGTAATCGGGCTCGCTGCTCACGGCTTTCTGGCCCTCGGGCGGCAACGCTTCCGGGGTGTTCCTGACCAGCCAGTAGGTGCCCAGCGCCAGCAAACCCATCAACAGCACCGGGATGTAGATGGCCGTGCGCTCCCACCCACGCGACAGCCGGTCAAGTGTGCGGCGCCAGCCTGGTGCCGCACCGGGGGAGCGCCGGCGGCCGGCGGCAGCCGCCATCAACGGGTGTACTCCTGCAGCAGCGGCGCATAACGCCCGCTGGCCACCATCAGCAGGTCGCACAGCTCGCGCACGGCCCCGTGACCGCCCACGGCCGCCGTCACGTAGCTGGCCAGCGCCCGGACCTCGGCGTGTGCGTTGGCGGGGGCGCAACTGAAAGCCACGCGGCGCATCACCGGCAGATCGGGCCAGTCATCGCCCATGAATGCAGCCTCGTGCCAGTCCAGCCCCAGCTCGGCAAGGGTGATCTCGGCCGCCGGCCGTTTGTCCTCAGTCCCGAAATGGGTGTGGGTCACGCCGAGCGCCTGCAAGCGCGAGCGCAGCACGGCGCTGTCGCGCCCAGTGATGACGGCAGGGGTGATGCCCGCCCGCTGCAGGAGCTTCAGGCCGTGGCCGTCCAGGGTATTGAAACGCTTGAGGGTTTCGCCGCCGGCCGCAAAGCCCTCATGCGGCGTCGCCCGCGCATCGCCTGGCGGGTACTCGCCGAAATAAAGACCGCCGTCGGTCAACACGCCATCGACGTCGAAAAACGCCACCTTGACGTTCTGCGCACGCAGCAGCAGTTCAGGCGCAAAGTTCAGGGCAGGAACATGGGGCTGCATCAGATCACTTTCGCGCGCAGCAGGTCGTTGCTGTTGAGTGCGCCGCACAACACGTCCTGGTCGTCCACCACCAGCACGCTGGTGATGCGGTATTGCTCCATCAGCGTCACCGCCTCCACGGCCAGGGCGCTGCTGCGCAAGGTGCGCGGCCCCGGGTGCATGACTTCTTCGGCGGTGCGTGCCCGCAGGTCCACGCCTTTTTCCACCAGACGGCGCAAGTCGCCGTCGGTGAAGATGCCGATCACCCGGCGGCTGTCATCAACCACGGCCGAAGCGCCCAGGCCCTTGTTGCTCATCTCGCGCATCAGTTCCGTGAAGCCGGTCTGGCGGCCGACCGCCGGCACCGCATCGCCGGTGCGCATCACATCACTGACATGGGTCAGCAGTTTGCGACCCAGGGCGCCCCCGGGGTGCGAGCGTGCAAAGTCTTCTTCCCGGAAACCGCGGGCGTCCAGCAGCGCCACCGCCAGCGCATCGCCCATGGCCAGTTGCGCGGTTGTGCTGGCGGTAGGCGCCAGGTTCAGCGGGCAAGCCTCCTTTTCAACACTGGTGTCAAGCACGATGTCGGCGTGGCGCGCCAGCGTGGACTGGCTTCGTCCGGTCATGGCCAAGAGGGGTACACCCTGGCGCTTGATCACCGGCAGGATGGCCGTGAGTTCCTCCACCTCCCCGCTGTTGGACACGGCCAGCAGCACGTCAACGGCGGTGATCATGCCCAAGTCGCCATGGCTGGCCTCGGCCGGATGCACAAACATGGCCGGGGTGCCGGTGGACGCCAGCGTTGCGGCAATCTTGCGCCCGATGTGGCCGCTTTTGCCCATGCCCATGACCACCACCCGGCCCCGGCAATGCAGCACCAGTTGCACTGCGCGCGCAAACTCGGGGCCGACCCGGCTTTTCAGGCCCAGAACCGCGGCCGCTTCGATTTCGAAGGTCGTGTGGGCCAGCGCGAGCGCCTGTGCCGGGTCGAAAGTCGCGGGATCAAAACTCATGCCCGCATTCTATAGAGCGCCCCGAAATACCGGCGCGTGCCGGCGCCAGGAGCGCACGATGGGTGACTGGCCTTCAGCTACCATCGATGGATGACCGGGCTTGAACTGACGCTGCTGTACCTGCTGGCCGCTGTGCTCGGCGTGGTGGCGTGCCGCTCGCTCAAGCTGCCGCCCATGCTCGGCTACCTGGCCGTCGGCGTGGTGATCGGGCCGAACGCGCTGGCCCTCTCGGAAGACGCCGATGGCGTGCGCCACCTCGGCGAATTCGGTGTGGTGTTCCTGATGTTTGTGATCGGGCTGGAGTTCAACCTGCCCAAGCTGCGCTCGATGCGCCGCCATGTGTTTGGTCTCGGGCTGCTGCAGGTCGTGACGACCATTGTGCTGGCCACCGGGGGTTCGCTGTTCCTGGCGGCGATGGCGCCCACCTTGTGGAAGATGTCCTGGCAGACCGCCCTGGCCCTGTCCGGGGCCATCGCCATGAGCAGCACGGCGGTGGTGGTCAAGCTGCTGTCAGAACGGCTGGAGATGGAATCCGAACACGGCAAGCGCGTGATGGGCGTGCTGCTGTTCCAGGACCTGGCCGTGGTGCCGCTGCTGGTGCTGATTCCCGCGCTCGGCACCTCGCCCGACCAGCTGTTGACGGCGCTGGCCATTGCCGGCGTCAAAGCCACGGTGCTGGTGGGCCTGCTGCTGACCGGCGGCCAGCGCGTCATGCGCTGGTGGCTCACGCTGGTGGCCAGGCGCAAAAGCGAAGAGCTGTTTGTGCTGAACCTGCTGCTGGTGACGCTGGCGCTGGCCTGGTTGACCGAGCTGGCAGGCCTGAGCCTGGCGCTGGGGGCTTTCATTGCCGGCATGCTGATTTCCGAAACCGAGTTCAAGCACCAGGTGGAAACCGACATTCGCCCTTTCCACGACGTCTTGCTCGGCCTGTTTTTCATCAGCATCGGCATGATGCTGGACTGGCGCCTGGTGCTGGAGCGCTGGCCGCTGGTGCTGTTGCTGCTGGCGGTGCCGGTGCTGTTCAAACTGGCGCTGGTCACCGCCCTGACCCGCGGGCTGGGTGCCACCGCCGGCGTGTCGCTGCGTACCGGCCTCTACCTGGCGCAAGCCGGGGAGTTCGGTTTTGTGCTGCTGTCGCTGGCCCAGGACGGCAACCTGGTCCCGCCCGCGCTGCTCAACCCGATCCTGGCCAGCATGGTGCTGTCGATGCTGGCGACGCCCTTCATCATCATGTACAGCAACCGCATCGTGATGCGCCTGGTCAGCAGCGAATGGCTGCAGCAATCGCTGCAGATGACCACCATCGCGCGCAAGTCCATCAACGTCGACAAACACGTGATCATCTGCGGCTACGGCCGCTGCGGGCAAAACCTCGGCCGCATGCTTGACGGCGAAGGCATTCCCTACATGGCGCTGGACCTGGATCCGGACCGCGTGCGCCAGGCGGCTGCCGCCGGTGATTCGGTGGTGTTTGGCGACGCGGTGCGCCTGCAGGCGCTGATGGCCGCCGGCCTGGCCCGCGCCAGTGCGGTGGTGGTGACCTATCTGGACACGGCCAGCGCCATCAGGGTGCTGGCCAACATCCGCGCGCATGCGCCCACCGTGCCGGTGATTGTGCGCACGGTCGATGACCGGGACCTGGAAAAACTGCAGGCCGCCGGCGCCGCTGAAGTGGTGCCCGAAGCCATCGAAGGCAGCCTGATGCTGGCCAGCCACGCGCTGGCGCTGGTGGGCGTGCCGATGCGCCGCGTGATCCGCGTGGTGCAGGACCAGCGCGACGCGCGCTACAACCTGCTGCGTGGCTACTTTCACGGCGCCGACGACAACACGGTCAACGAACTCGACCAGGAACGGCTGGCGACACTCACGCTGCCGCTGGGCTCGCGGGTGGCCGGTCAGGCGCTGGGCACCCTGGCACTGCAGGCAATCGGTGTGCGGGTCGTCAGCCTGCGGCGCAGCAACGGCAAACCCGCCGGCCATGGCGATGACACCGTGCTGGCGGGCGGCGACGCCCTGGTCCTCTCCGGCAAGCCGGAGGCGCTGGCGATTGCCGAAGAACAGCTGCTGAGCGGTCGCGTCCAGGCCGGTGCGGCGCCGGCCGCGGCAGGCGCCGCGCCGCGCAGGGCAAAATGACGGCCTGTGCCTTTTCCGGATCCCTATGAACCCCCCCATCTCGGATGACCTCAGCCACCAGTCGGTCAGGCAGTACCTGAAAAATCACATCCGCACCGTGCCCGACTGGCCGGCGCCGGGCGTGCAGTTTCGCGACATCACGCCGCTGCTGCAGGACCCCAAGGTGTTCCGGGTGCTGATCGACGCGTTTGTGCACCGCTACATGGACAAACACCTGCGACCGGACGTGGTGGCCGGCCTGGATGCGCGCGGCTTCATCCTCGGCGCGGTGGTGGCTTATGAACTCAACGTCGGTTTTGTGCCGATCCGCAAAAAGGGCAAGCTGCCTTTCACGACCGTTCAGGAGACCTACGAGCTCGAATACGGCAGCGCCACGGTGGAGCTGCACACCGACGCCGTCAAGGCCGGCGACCGGGTGTTGCTGATCGATGACCTGATCGCCACAGGCGGCACCATGATGGCCGGCAAGAAACTGCTGGAAAAGCTCGGCGCCTCGGTGATGGAAGGCGCGGCGATTGTCGATTTGCCCGAGCTGGGCGGCTCGGCGCGTTTGCGCGAAAGCGGCCTGCCTTTGTTCACGCTGCTGGATTTCAGCGGCCACTGAGCCGGGTTTGCTACAAAATCAGTAGCTGCTTGCGCCCGCCCACCAAGGGCTGGAGGCCTTTTTTGTTATCAATGGAGGTCGCCGTACTGGGTGGCGCTCAGCGCCGGCACCTGCGCCGGGGCGTCGGGCATTTCGGTGTCTTCAAAGCCGGTGAGCAAGGTATAGGAGCGCGGGGCGCTGCGGCCTGAAGGCGGCGTGGTTTCGCCGGCGGCCGGCAAGCCGTGGGCCGATGCAGCGGCAAGCGCCTGCTTGAAGGCCGCCACCTCATCGGCACGGATGGGCTCATAACGCGGCGCGGCCGGCTTGACCGGCGCCGGCTCTGGCATGACGTCCGCAACCGGCGCATCGTCGGGCTGGTGCAGCGGTGCAGGCCGGCTGTGGTCCGGCGCGGCGCCCGCCGGCCGCGGCACAGACACCATCTCATTGAGGCGCCAGTACACCGCGGTGACGCGAATGTCGTAGCGGGTTTTGGCGCTGTGGGCAATCATCACTTCAATTTCCGCCAGACGTTCGGCCTGCACGCCGAACTCCTGCGCCAGGTCCATCATGACCATGAACTGCTCGCCGCGCGGATCCAGTGACAGAACCTTGAACTTGTAGCTGCCCGAGAGCACACCAGCGCGGATCATGGCTTCGCGGATCGCGGTGTACAGCAGCTCACGCCTGGCGTGGCGATGCGATTTATGGCCAGTGCTGCGCACTTCGCCGGCGGCGGGCCTGGAGCCGGCCGGCGCCGAGGGCCTTGCGCGTGTCAGTCCGGAGCTGTCGCTGTCTGCCACAGGCTTGACCGCTACAGCTTGCGCTGTGCTGGATTTTCCGGAAAACCAATTGAGAATCGACATGGGCTCCCGCCTGAAAAACGATGGCCGGTCCAGCGGCATCGGGGTTGCTTGCGATGAGACCGGATGGTCCCGCTGTTGAAGTTTACCGGTGCTTTCTCCCGCCTCTCACGCCTGCGGGAGTCCGTCGGGCAATGTGGCAGCACGCGCCGCGCGGATGCCTGCAATAAGTCACGTTTTTCCGTTAGCACGCTACCCGCGCATGGCGAATGCAGGCCGGCGATTCAGGTCACGGCCACACGCTTGGGCCGGTTGTACAGGCGTTTTGCCAGCACGCCGCCCATCGCCATCGTGAGCTCCAGCGCAATCGGAGCGTGGCGGTTGGCCAGCTCCTTGAAACGCAGCGCTGTGAGGCACCACACCTTGCTGGCATTGGATGCCTGCACCGTGGCGTTGCGCGGCATGCGCGAGAAAAACGCGCCTTCCCCCACCACCGTGCCGGCCGCCACCAGCGCCAGCCGCACGCGGCCCTTGTCGTCCTGATAGTGAACGCTCAGCGTGCCGCTTTCAATGAAGTACAGCGTCTGGTCGCTGGATCCCTGCTCGATAAGCACCTGCCCCGGCTGCATGGCAAACGGTTGCATGTAGCCGGCCAGAATGTCCCACTGTTGCGAAGTGAACTGGCAACGCAGCGCGTCGCTGGCGTGGCTGTGGGCCATGGCGTCGGCAAGACCCTGGATGTCAAAGCGGACTGGCGTGGGTAGGGGTGCGTTCATGATGCACGGAAGATACGTGGCCCCGCACGCCGGAGCAAGGGACATTAACGCAAGCTTACAGCTGATACATCAGCGGCCGAGCTGTAACCCGTCGCCGAGGGAGTCCCAAGCGCATGGGCTTCCCGGCATGCTGCGCCGGGCGTAGGCGCCTTATCTTCTCTTTTCTCTTTTCTTATTTGCCAATGCAGAACTTGGAGAATATTTCACCCAGCAAGTCGTCGGTGGTGAACTCGCCGGTGATGCCGCCCAGGGCATTCTGGGCCTGCCGCAGATCCTCGGCCAGCAAGTCCAGCGCCGGTGTTTTGGCGCGCAACTGGCCGGCGGCGCGTGTCAGCTGCGCGTCCACCTCACTCAGGGCGCGCACATGCCGCTCTCGCGCCATGAACACACCTTCGGTGGCGGCCTGCCAGCCCACCAGCTGCAACAGCTGCTGGCGCAATGGCTGCAACCCCTCACCCGTTCTGGCGGAAATCACCACGCCGGCTTGTGCCTCGGCCAGAACGGCAGGGCCTGCCGCGTCGGCCTTGTTCCACACGTCAATGACCGGGATGTGCCCGGGCAATTTCGTAGCCAGCACCTGCGAGATGGCCGCGTCACCTGCCTGGTAGTCCAGCGCAATGCGCGCGTCTTGCGGGGTGTGCTGGCGGGTCAGGTCATGGAGAAAAAGCACGGCGTCCGCACTTTCGATTTCGCGCCAGGCGCGCTCGATGCCAATTTTTTCGACCTCGTCCACCTCGGGCAGCAGGCTGTCGCGCAAGCCGGCCGTGTCAACCACATGCAGTGGCACACCGTCGATCTGGATCAACTGCGACACCTTGTCGCGCGTGGTCCCGGCGACCGGTGTCACGATGGCCAGCTCGGCGCCGGCCAGTGCATTGAGCAGCGAGCTTTTGCCGGCGTTCGGCTGGCCGGCAATCACCACCTTGATGCCTTCCCGCAGGATGGCACCCTGTTGTGCACGCTGCATCACACCGGCCAGCGTCTCGTGCAGTGCGGCCAGTTGTCCCTGGGCGTCGGCTTGTTGCAAAAAGTCGATGTCCTCTTCGGGAAAATCCAGCGTTGCCTCCACCAGCATGCGCAGATGCACCAGGCGGTCCAGCAGCACGTGGACCTCCCTGGAAAACTCCCCCGACAGGGATCGCGCAGCGGATCGCGCGGCGGTTTCGGTGCTGGCATCGATCAGGTCGGCAATCGCCTCGGCCTGCGCGAGGTCCATCTTGTCGTTCAGGAAGGCGCGCTCGCTGAACTCGCCCGGTGTGGCCAGGCGCAGGCCGGCAAGCCGGGGCTGGCCAGTGGCTGCGTCCAGGCCTTGCGCGGCATCGAGGCAGCGCGCCAGCAAGAGTTGCAGCACCACCGGCCCGCCGTGTGCCTGCAGCTCCAGCACATCCTCACCGGTGTAGGAATGCGGCGCGGGAAAGTAGATGGCCAGGCCTTGATCAATAACCTCGCCGTCCACGTCCAAAAACGGCAAGTAGGTCGCGTACCGAGGTTGCAGCGGTCTGCCGCAGAGCGCCAGGATCACAGCCGTCAGGTTTTTTCCTGAAAGGCGCACGATGCCCACGGCGCCGCGGCCCGGCGCAGTGGCAATGGCAGCAATGGGATGGTGGTGGCGAGTCAGCATCGGGGCACCATGCTAAAGGGCCGCGAAGCGGCCCTTTTTTTTCAGCTTACTTGAATTTAGGCAGATTGAACTGCGGCGGCACGCCCATGCGGGTGTTGATCACCCACTGCTGGGCAATCGACAGGATGTTGTTGGTGATCCAGTAGAGCACCAGACCGGCCGGGAAGAAGAAGAACATCACGCTGAAGATCAGCGGCATGAACCACATCAGCTTGGCCTGCATCGGATCGGGCGGGGTCGGATTCAGTGCCGTCTGCAGCAAGGAGGTCATGGTCATCAGCAGCGGCAGGATGTAGAACGGATCAGGCGATGACAAATCCTTGATCCACAGGATCCATGGCGCACCGCGCATCTCCACCGAGCTCAGCAACACCCAGTAAAGCGCGATGAACACCGGAATCTGGATCATGATCGGGAAGCAGCCACCCATGGGGTTGACCTTTTCTTCCTTGTAGATCTTCATCATCGCCACCTGCATTTCCTGCGGCTTGTCCTTCAGGCGTTCACGCATTTCCATGATCTTCGGATTCACGGACTTCATCTTGGCCATGCTGGCATAGGCCTTGGCATTGAGCCAGTAAAACGCGATTTTCAGCAGCAGCACCAGGGCGACGATGGACCAGCCCCAGTTGTGAATGAAGCTGTGCAGCTTGTCGAGCAGCCAGTACAGCGGCTTGGCAAGAATGGTCAGCCAACCGTAGTCCTTGACCAGCTCCAGCCCGGGCGCGATGGCTTCCAGCTTCTTTTCCTCCTGCGGTCCGACAAACAACGTTGCCGTGGCCGTGCGCGTGGTGCCCGGTGCGATGGCTTCCAGCGGCGTGATCATGCCCACCGCATACAAATTGGTATCGACCTTGCGCAGGAAAATGTCGCGTTGCAAACCATCCGGCAGGATCCAGGCCGAGGCAAAGTAATGCTGGACCATGGCCACAAAACCGGTGGTGGACTGTTTCTCCACGTCCACCTTGTTGTTCTCGATGTCCTTGAATTCCACTTTCTGGTACTTCTTCGCGGCCGTGTACAGCGCCGGTCCGGTGAAGGTCGAGTAAAACGAGGACTCGCCCGGCGGCTTGTTGCCGTCGCGCACGAGCTGCATGTACAGCTGGGGCGATACCGCCGCCGCGCCGTTGTTGACCACGTCGTGGCGCACGGCCATGTCGTAGGCGCCGCGCTTGAGGGTGTAGGTCTTGACCAGCTTGACCCCGCCCACTTCTGCCGACTCGAACTTGACTTCCAGGCTGTCCTGGCCGTCCTTGAGCTCACGGTCACCGGGCACGGCGGTCATGGGCGTTTTGTGGGTCGGGAAGCTGCCGCCGCCCGCGCCGGCAATCAGGCCCGACTGGGCCACATAAACACGCGCCGGGCTTTCATCGAGCAGCACGAAGTCGCCAGTCTTGCCGTTCAGGTGCCGGAAGGCCGAACCCACCAGCGTTCCGCCTTCTGTGTCAAAGGTCAGCGTCAGCAGGTCGGTGTTGACCACCAGACGCTGTTTGCCGGCAGAGGGCGTTCCGGCTGGAACCGCGCCAGGCAGCGCCGGCATCCCCGCCCCCGCCGTGGCAGCAGGCGCAGGCACCGCCCCAACACCCGCCGACCCGGCGGGCACGCTGGCGGGTGATGCCGGGGTGCCCGCTTTCGCGGGGCTGCTGGCCACGGGTGCAGACGACGGAAAGAACGTCGCCTTGTGACCATTGAAGACCTGCCACTGGTCCCACAGCAGGACCATGGAAAAACCAAAAATCACCCACAAAATGGTGCGGCGGATGTCGTTCATGACGGCTTCTTTTTAGAGGAAATCGAGGTCACAGGCGTGACCAGACGGGTGAAAAGGGGAAAACGGCCAGCGCCCGGTTTCGCTGCAGACGGCGGCACTGGGTCGTAGCCGCCGTTGCACCAAGGGTGGCAACGCACAAGACGGTACAGGGTCAAATAGCTGCCCTTGGCCGCGCCATGCTGCTGCAGCGCCTGCAGCGAATAGGCCGAGCAGGTGGGCTCGAACCGGCACGAAGAGCCCAGCCACGGGCTGAGCAACAGCCGGTAACCCTTGACCAGCGAAACCAGGAACTTTTGCGGCCACCGGCTCAGCCCCACGGCGACCCGGCCCAGCGTGTGCAGGGTTGCCATCAGGCCGGCGCTCCGGCCTGCATGAGCGCGAGCACTTCGCTGCGAACAGCCTGCGTCAGCGCGTCCGAACTGGCGCTGACGAAGTCCTTGCGCGAAAAATCACGCCGCAAGCGCACCACCCAGGCGGCCTGGGGATAACGGGGCAAAAAATCAGCGCTCACGGTGTAGATCTGTCTTTTGATGGCGTTGCGTGTCACCGCGCGTTTGGCCCAGCGTTTGGGCACCATGGCGCCCACCCAGACGTCCTGCACCGGAAACAGATCCGGCGTGGCGTGGGTTTTGGCGGCGACGGTTTGCGCGTTCATGGCAGCCAGCGCGTTCCGGTGCAATGCGAAATGCGTTGTTTTTGCAACGATGGCGCCGGCAAGGACTGCCTGAAACTGGGGTCGGGTTTGAAGCCGCTGCACTGGCGCCCGGGGTCGCGCGAAAGCAGGCGGCTGTTCGGTCGCTGGTTTATACAGCCAGACGCTTGCGGCCTTTGGCGCGACGTGCAGCGATCACTGCGCGGCCGCCGCGGGTTTTCATGCGGGTCAGGAAACCATGGGTACGGGCGCGTTTGACTTTGGAAGGTTGGTATGTGCGTTTCATGATGAGTCCTACAAGCTACAAAGCCCCCTTCGCAAAATCCACGATGCGTGGATAAAGCACTTAAAAAAGCGCCTGCGGCACGACTTGCAAACCGCAGTGAGTCAGGGAAACCCATGATTATCGCAGATTTCCCAACAGTGGCAACAAGTTAGCCCCGGCAATAGCGGTAAAGGCTGAACTGAAACTGTCACGCCACGGAACGCGCCCAGGGCAATGCGGCCTGGCGACTAAAGCCATCGCCAGCCCTTGTCAACCGGGTTCAAACCCGTGGTAAGTTTTTTGTGGATAACTCGTCCGCAGGACTACAATAACGGGTGCCAAAAATTAATAATATCCACAAGCGCGGGCCCACTCGGCACCCTGCTTGTCAAGGCCCGGCCATTTATGCGTGAGGGATCCGTTCTGAGTTCCAGCCATGATTTGTGGCAAAGCTGCGTCGATCACCTCGCGCAGGAATTGCCTGAGCAGCAGTTCAACACCTGGATCCGTCCACTGGTTGCCGAGGTCGCTCCCGACCTGTCCAAAGTCACCATCCAGGTCGGCAACCGCTTCAAACTGGACTGGATTCGCGCGCAGTATGCCGGCCGGATTTCAGCGCTGCTGGAAAAAATCTCAGGCCATAACATTTCACTGGAGTTAGCGCTTGCTCAGCGTGAAGCCGCGGTACGTTCTACACCTTTAACCCGCAGCTTCGATGGCAACGGCGTGTCCGAGCCGGTTGGCCTGGGCGTTCCTGAAGAGGTCGCCGGCGCACCCTTCAAAAGCCGGCTCAACACGGCGCTGACTTTTGACACGCTGATTGAAGGCACAGCCAACCGCATGGGCCGCGCTGCGGCCATGCATGTGTCCAGCAGCCTGGGCCAGCTTTACAACCCGCTGTTCATCTACGGCGGCGTCGGTTTGGGCAAAACCCACCTGGTCCACGCCATCGGCAACAAACTGCTGGCCGACAACCCGGCCGCCAAAGTTCTCTACATCCACGCCGAGCAATTTGTCTCGGATGTGGTTAAG
The DNA here is from genome assembly GCA_965650045.1 of uncultured Polaromonas sp. Classification (GTDB taxonomy): domain Bacteria; phylum Pseudomonadota; class Gammaproteobacteria; order Burkholderiales; family Burkholderiaceae_C; genus Polaromonas. The sequence continues at coordinate 4,934 of CBFGNA010000003.1, read as the reverse complement.
GCCTACCAGCGCAAGACCTTTGACGAGTTCAAGGAACGTTACCACTCGCTGGATTTGCTGCTGATCGACGACGTCCAGTTCTTCGCCAACAAGGACCGCACGCAGGAAGAGTTCTTCAACGCGTTTGAAGCCTTGCTGACCAAAAAGTCGCACATTGTGCTGACCAGCGACACCTATCCCAAGGGCCTGGCCGACATCCATGAGCGTCTGGTTTCGCGTTTCGACTCCGGCCTCACGGTCGCCATCGAGCCGCCCGAGCTCGAAATGCGCGTCGCCATCCTTATCCGCAAGGCTGAGGCCGAAGGCGCGGTCATGCCCGAAGAGGTCGCCTTTTTTGTGGCCAAGAACGTCCGCTCCAACGTGCGCGAGCTCGAAGGCGCGTTGCGCAAGATCCTGGCGTACTCGCGTTTCAACCTCAAGGAAATCTCGATCCAGCTGGCACGCGAGGCGCTGCGGGACCTGCTGTCCATCCAGAATCGCCAGATATCGGTGGAGAACATCCAGAAAACCGTCGCCGACTATTACAAGATTAAAGTCGCCGACATGTATTCAAAAAAGCGCCCGGCCAGCATCGCCCGGCCGCGCCAGATTGCCATGTACCTGGCCAAGGAGCTCACCCAGAAGAGCCTGCCCGAGATCGGTGAGCTGTTTGGGGGCCGCGATCACACCACCGTGCTGCATGCCGTCCGCAAGATGTCGGCCGAGCGCCAGCAAATGACCGAACTCAACCAGCAATTGCATGTGCTGGAACAAACCCTGAAAGGCTGAAGTGAATACTTTTTCAGCCACCTTTCCCCGGAAACCGGCTTGCCTGACAACCGTGGGGACAACTTTTGAACAACTGAAGGCTTATCCACAGGGCAGGTGGATTCCGGAAAGTTGTTCATATGAGGCAGCAGGGTTCAGGGGGTGGCTGACCACATGGTTAAACAAGCGCCAAGTAGTTGATCAAAAAGAAGAAAATAGGGATGTCCACAGAAACGTGCCGCCCTTATCTACTACTACTAATTTGAATTAAAGAAATAAGAGGTTAAGACAGTGATTGTTCTCAAAGCCACCCAGGATAAAGTTTTGTCCGTCTTGCAATCGGTCGCTGGCATCGTGGAGCGCAGGCACACGCTGCCCATCCTGGCCAATGTGCTGATCCGTAAAACCGGCGCCCAGTTGCAGTTGACGACCAGCGATCTGGAAATCCAGATCCGCACGACGGCCGATCTGGATGGCGACAGCGGGAATTTCACCACCACGGTGGGCGCCCGCAAGCTCATCGACATCCTGCGCTCCATGCCCAGCGACCAGACCGTGTCGCTGGAGTCGGCGCAGAACAAGCTGATCCTCAAGGGCGGCAAGAGCCGCTTCACGCTGCAGACCCTGCCGGCCGAAGACTTTCCACTGGTGCAGGAAGCCGCCAACTTTGGCCCCAGCTTCTCGGTGCCGCAAAAGGTGCTGAAAGAGCTGCTGAACCAGGTCTCGTTCGCGATGGCCGTGCATGACATCCGCTACTACCTCAACGGCATCCTGTTCGTCGCCGAAGGCAAGCAGCTCAGCCTGGTCGCCACCGATGGCCACCGGCTGGCGTTTTCGTCGGCAACGCTGGACGTTGAGGTGCCGCGCCAGGAGGTGATCCTGCCGCGCAAGACGGTGCTGGAAATGCAGCGCCTGCTCAGCGACAAGGAAGGCGCCATCGAGATGCAGTTCGCCGGCAACCAGGCCAAGTTCTCGTTCGAAGGCATGGAGTTCGTCACCAAGCTGGTCGAGGGCAAGTTCCCCGACTACAACCGTGTGATCCCCAAGAACCACAAAAACATCATCACCCTGGGCCGCGTGCCGCTGCTAGCCTCGTTGCAGCGCACCGCGATTTTGACCAGCGAGAAGTTCAAGGGCGTGCGTCTGAACATCGAACCCGGCACCCTGCGTGTGGCGTCCAACAACGCCGAGCAGGAGGAAGCGGTGGACGAGCTCGACATCGACTACGGTGGCGACGCCATCGAAATCGGCTTCAATGTCACCTACCTGATCGACGCGCTGGCCAACATGGACCAGGACATGGTGAAGATCGAGCTGGCCGATTCCAACAGCTCGGCGCTGCTGACGATACCGGATGACGCCGCCTTCAAATACGTCGTGATGCCCATGCGAATTTGAGCGTCATCCACAGCGAAAACCAGAACGCGCCCCAAGCCGAACCCGCTAGCCAAAGCGGGTTTGGTCATTCAAGAGATCGAGAAAACGTCGTTTCACCGAAGGTAAAAGTTAGTTATGACCGAAGAAAACAAAGCCAGCGAAGCCGCTCCTGACAACACGGGCCGTGAAATGGAAGGCGTTCATTCCGGTGAAGGCGGCGAGGGAAGCTCCAACTACCAGCCCAAGATCGATACCAACCAGGCGGGTGCCTCGGAAGGGTATGGCGAGGGCTCCATCCAGATCCTGGAGGGCCTCGAAGCCGTGCGCAAGCGCCCCGGCATGTACATCGGCGACACGTCCGACGGCACCGGCCTGCATCACCTGGTGTTCGAGGTGGTCGACAACTCCATCGATGAATCGCTGGCCGGCCATTGCGACGACATCATGGTCACCATCCACCTGGACAACTCCATCAGCGTGGTGGACAACGGCCGCGGTATTCCGACCGGCATCAAGATGGACGACAAGCACGAGCCCAAGCGTTCGGCGGCCGAGATCGCGCTGACCGAGCTACATGCCGGCGGCAAGTTCAACCAGAACAGCTACAAGGTCTCGGGTGGCCTGCACGGCGTGGGTGTGAGTTGCGTGAACGCGCTGTCCAAAATGCTGCGCCTGACGATTCGCCGCGAAGGCAAAGTCCATGTGATGGAGTTTTCCAAGGGTTTTGTACAGAACCGCGTGCTGGAAACCATCAATGGCGTTGAAGTGTCACCCATGCAGGTGATGGGCGATACCGACAAGCGTGGCACCGAAGTGCACTTTCTGCCCGACACCGACATCTTTCAGCAGAACAGCGATTTTCATTACGAAATTTTGAGCAAGCGCCTGCGCGAGCTGAGCTTTCTGAACAACGGCGTGAAGATCCGCCTGAAGGACGAACGCAGCGGCAAGGAAGACGACTTTGCCGGCGCCGGCGGCGTGACGGGTTTTGTGAACTTCATCAACAAGGGCAAGACTGTCTTGCACCCCAATGTGTTTCACGCCATGGGCGACCGCCAAAGCGACCAGGGCACCAACATTGGTGTGGAGGTCGCCATGCAGTGGAACAGCGGCTACAACGAGCAGGTGCTGTGTTTCACCAACAACATTCCGCAGCGTGACGGTGGCACCCACCTGACGGGCCTGCGCGCCGCGATGACGCGTGTGATCAACAAGTACATCGAGGAAACCGAGTTGGCCAAAAAGGCCAAGGTCGAGGTCACCGGTGACGACATGCGTGAAGGCCTGACCTGCGTGCTGAGCGTCAAGGTGCCCGAGCCCAAGTTTTCCAGCCAGACCAAGGACAAGCTGGTCAGCTCCGAGGTGCGCGGGCCGGTCGAAGACATCGTCAGCAAGCTGCTGGCCGATTACCTGCAGGAGCGGCCCAACGATGCCAAGATCATCGTCGGCAAGATCATCGAGGCCGCGCGTGCACGCGAGGCCGCCCGCAAGGCGCGCGACATGACGCGCCGCAAAGGCGTGCTCGACGGTATGGGTTTGCCCGGCAAGCTGGCGGACTGCCAGGAGAAAGACCCGGCGCTGTGCGAAATCTACATCGTCGAGGGAGATTCGGCCGGCGGTTCTGCCAAGCAGGGCCGCGACCGCAAGTTCCAGGCGATCCTGCCGCTGCGCGGCAAGATCCTGAACGTCGAAAAAGCGCGTTACGAAAAGCTGCTGACCAGCAACGAGATTTTGACCTTAATCACCGCCCTGGGCACCGGCATCGGCAAGGCCGGTGGTGCCACCGGCAATGATGACTTCAACGTCGCCAAGCTGCGTTATCACCGCATCATCATCATGACCGACGCCGACGTGGACGGCGCGCACATCCGCACCTTGCTGCTGACCTTCTTCTATCGCCAGATGCCCGAGCTGGTCGAGCGCGGCCACATCTACATTGCGCAGCCACCGCTGTACAAGGTCAAGTCCGGCAAGGAAGAGCAGTACCTGAAAGACGGCCCGGCCCTCGACAGCTTCCTGCTGAAGATTGCGCTGAAAGATGCTGCCGTGCTGACCGGTGCCGACCCTGCCAATGGCCAGGGCACCTTGCTGACCGGTGACACGTTGGCCGAGCTGGCCCGCAAGCACCAGCTCGCCGAATCCGTCATTGCCCGCCTGCGCGGTTACATGGATGCCGAAGCGCTCAAGGCCATTGCCGATGGCGTGGCCCTGAACCTGGACACGGTGGAAGACGCCGAACGATCAGCCGCCGCGCTACAGGCCCAGTTGCCGACGGCTGAAGTGGCCGGTGAATTCGACAGCCGAAACGACAAGCCGATTTTGCGCATCAGCCGCCGCCACCACGGCAACGTCAAAAGCAGTGTGCTGACGCAAGACTTTGTGCACGGCGCCGACTATGCCGCACTGGTCGAGGCCGCCGTGACCTTCAAGGGCCTGATGAGCGAAGGTTCCAAAGTGACCCGCGGTGAAGGTGAGCGCCAGAAGGAAGAAAAAGTCGAGACCTTCCGCGACGCCATGGCCTGGCTGATCACCCAGGCCGAAGCCGCCACCGCACGCCAGCGCTACAAGGGCCTGGGCGAGATGAACCCGGCCCAGCTGTGGGAAACGACGATGGACCCCGCCGTGCGCCGCCTGCTGCGCGTGCAGATCGACGACGCGATCGAGGCCGATCACGTTTTCACCATGCTGATGGGCGACGAGGTCGAGCCGCGTCGGGAGTTTATTGAGACGAATGCGCTGCGAGCTGCGAATATTGACGTTTGAGTTTCCGGTTTTGAACGGCTCAATGCGGGCGCATCATTGAGCATGAC
>CBFGNA010000002.1:0-26124 GCA_965650045.1 uncultured Polaromonas sp. | reverse complement strand
ACAGCCAGCGTTACGTCAATGCCCTCGGCCCGCGCGGCGTCATCGGCGTGATGACGCCCGGCCCCAACGTCAATGTCGAGAACGAAATGATGGACATGCGGCCCAAGGGCGTGATCAACGCCATCGACCGTTATTACGTGCCCAACCAGATCATTGCCAAGGACGAGGACTGGTCCGTCATCATGCGCAACGTCACCGCCAACCTCGACGACTCGGTGCGCCGCCTGAACGAGGCGCTGATCGACCACCTGATCCTCGGCATGTCGTCCCAGAGCTACATGGGCGGCGAAAAGGGCAGCTTTGCACTGAAGGAGCACCTGGAAAAAACCTCGGGTGTGGAAGTGACCATGGGCGCGCAGTCGGCCGAGCAGGCCTTCAAGCTGTGCGGTGCCAAACGCATTGCCCTGTTGACGCCTTATTACCCGGTGATCGAAACCAACGCTATCAGCTACTTCACCTCGCGCGGCTTTGAGGTCGTGCATGTCGAGGGGCTGAAGTGCAAAAGCATCATCCACGTCGCCTCGCAAACCTACGAGCAGCTGGCCGACGCCACCATGCGCTGCGAGGCGGCCAAGCCCGACGCCATCCTGCAACTGGGCACCAACCTGGCTTACGCCCGCGTGGCCAACGACGCCGAGAAGTGGCTGAAGAAACCCGTGTTCGCCTCGGGCCCGGTGATTTATTGGTCGGCCCTGCGCAAGATGGGCATCAAGGATCAGTTCAGTGGCTTCGGCAGCCTGACTGAATTTCATTAACACCCGCTGAATACCCTGTTGGAGGAGACAACCATGACAACACTCAAAACCCTGTTCGCCGCCGCTTTGGCCGTCACGGCCATGGCCGCTGCTGCGCAGGACATTTACCCGTCCAAACCCATCACCGTGCTGGTCGGCTTCACGCCCGGCGGCGGCACCGACCTGATCGCGCGCCAGCTGGCGCCCAAACTCAGCGAGCTGCTCAAGCAGCCCGTGGTGATTGAAAACCGTGCCGGCGCCAGCGGAACGATTGCTGCGGCCGCGGCGGCCAAGGCCAAAACCGACGGCTACACCCTGCTGCTGGGCCATGTGAGCTCCAACGCCATGGTGCCGGCCATCACCCCGAAGATGCCGTACTCGGCCGTGAAAGACTTCACCGCCATCACCCTGATCGGCAGCGTGCCCCAGGTGGTCGTGGTGCCCATGAGTTCACCGGCAAAAACCCTGCAGGAGTTCATCGCGCTGGCCAAGAGCGACAAAGGCAAGCTCAACTACGCGTCTTCGGGCCAGGGCACGCAACAGCACTTCGCGGCAGAAATGTTCCAGCTTGCCACCCAGACCAGCATGACCCACGTGCCCTACAAGGGCAGCGGCGCGGCACTCACCGACCTGATCTCGGGCCAGGTGGACGTCAACTTTGACACCGTGCCGACGGTGTTGCAGCACATCAAGGCCGGCAAGCTGCGAGCGCTGGCTGTCACCACGCGCAACCGCATCGCCGCGCTCCCCGATGTGCCGACGGTGATCGAAGCGGGCGTGCCCGACTATGAGATCAGTGCCTGGTACATGCTCATGGGCCCGGCCGGCCTGCCAAAAAACGTGCGCGACACGCTGGCCGCCGCCGTCAACAAGGCGCTGCAATCGCCCGACGTCCGTGAAAAGCTTGCCGGGCTCAGCACCGAAATCGCCGGTGGCACGCCTGAACAGGCGCAGGCCTACCTGACGAGCGAGATCAGCAAGTGGGCCAGGGTGGCGGCTGACAAGAAGATCGTGGCGGAATAAAACATGACCGCCACTTTGCTGAATCGCCGGCGCGTGCTCGCGTCCCTGCCCGTGGCCGCGCTGGTGGCGGCACCCGCCGTCAAAGCGCAGACTGCGCCCATCCAGTGGCGCATGGGCAGCTCGTGGCCGACGGCGCTGCCCCTGTTGCATGAATCGGCGCTGGACTTCGCATCGTCCGTCCAGGCCGCATCCGGTGGCCGGCTGGCCATCGAGGTCATCGACCCGTCAAAACACGGCGCACCGGCCGGGCTGCTGCAGGCGGTGAAGGAGGGCAAATTCGAGATCGGCCACACCACGGCGCAGTACTACGCCAACGCCGTCCCGGCCATCGATTTTTTCACCGCCATCCCCTTCGGGCTCACGGCGATAGAGAACCACGCGTGGATGAATGAGGGCGGTGGCCAGGCGCTGTTCGAATCCATCCTGGCGCCGCACAACATCCTGCCGCTGGCGGCGGGCAACACGGCCGTGCAGATGGGCGGCTGGTTTGCCAAGGAGCTGAAGACGCCCGACGACCTCAAGGGTGTGCGCATCCGCATCGCCGGCTTTCCGGGCCGGGTGCTGGCGCGCGCCGGTGCGGTGCCGGTCAACCTGCCGCTGGGCCAGATCGTTTCGGCCTTTGCCGAGGGGCGCATTGACGCGGCCGATGTGGTTGGCCCGGCCATCGACGCCACGCTGAACCTGGGCCAATACGCGCCGCACTACTACGCCCCCTGGCATGAGCCGGACGTGGTGCTGCATGCCTTTATTGATCGCCGCAAATTCATGGCCTTGCCGGCAGACCTGCAGCAGATCGTGCGGCAGTGCGCGCAGGCCGCCGCGCTGCGGTCAATGGCGCGCGCGCAGGACCACAATGCGGTCGCGATGCGTGCGCTGGAAGCGAAGGGCATTCCCCTCAAGCAGTTGCCTGCCTCTGTGGTCCAGGCCCTCAAAGCCGCCACGGTCGCCGAACTGGCCGAAAGTGCCAGGGCCGATGCCGACTCCCGCAAGGTGATCGACAGCCTGCTGGCCTACAAGGCGCGCGTGGCGCCATATGCGCTGCAGGCCGATGGCGCGGTGTTCAGCGCACGCTGAACCCGATCAAGGCCACACCCAGGCAGCGCCGTGCGGGTGCTGGCCAATGACACTGCATGGGCGGCAAACCGGCAACACGGTAGAGCCGCATCACGGTGCCTCCGGATTTACTGGCTGCGCGGCTGCAGTCGCCGGCCCGACCAGCCACCAGGTGCGTGGTGCGCCGCCGGCCTGCATGGCCGGCGCCTCGCGGGCGCGGAATTCAAACTGTTCGCGCAGCTGCCGGTACACCGCTTCGGTCACCTGGATGGCACCGGCAGCGCCCGTGCTTTCCATGCGGCTGGCCGTGTTGACCGTGTCGCCCCACACATCGTAGACAAAGCGTTTGAGGCCGATGACGCCGGCCACCGCGGGGCCGGCATGGATCCCGATGCGTATGCCCAACTGGGTGCCGTTGATGCGGTTGTAGCGCTGCAGGGCAGCGTTCATGTCCAGCGCCAGCTGGCCCAGGCTTGCGACCCGCCCATCGGATACCGCCATGTAGGCGTCGCCTATGGTCTTGATTTTCTCCACCGCGTGTTGGTCCACCAGCGCGTCGAACGAAGAAAAGATGTCATTGAGCACCAGCACCAGTGCATCGGGAGGCAGCGCGCGCGAGAAATTCGTGAAGCCGGCGATATCGGCAAACAACACGCCCATGTTCTCGTGCTTCACCGCCTTCAGCTGCCCGGTTTCCTTCAGCTCGTCCGCAATCCGGACGGGCAGGACGTTGTACAGAACCCTGTCGGCGCGCATTTTCTCGGTGTAGAGGGCACGGTTCTGGGAATAGGTGAACCGGTCGAGTTCAATGCAAAGCACAACGACACAAAACGGCAGCACCAGCGATGCAAACATTTTTTCGATGTCGCCGCTCTGCAGCCACACGGGTACGGCCAGCGCCACCAGGCTGAGCGCGTACATCGGACGGCGCACCATCATCGGCGTGCAGATAACGGCGGCCATAAAGGTCGAGCCGGCCGCATACACGATGAGCCCGCCGCCGCCGATCAGTTGCGCGCGCACGCCGGCCCAGGTGGTGAGCACCATGAAGACGCCACAAAACAGGTAGAGCGGGATTTCGCGGCCCCGAATGCGGGGCGCCATTTTCTCGATGAGCATCATGGCGATGCAGGTGAGTACCACCGCCGCCTGCCACGCGACGAGCCAGAAGCCAGGCACGCTGGTCAAGGTTCCTTGCGCGACCAGCGGTATGTTCAATGCCAGGGCAGCCAGCAGCATGAGCCAGATCACGGTGCGGCTGTAGCGCACCGCCTGCGTCCAGCTTTTCTGGGCAAGCCACGCCCGAAAGGCCTTGTCCTCCATCGATCCCCCTGCGCCGCGCTGCATGGGCGCGGCATCGGGCCACCATACGTGGGCGGCCCGAACACGTCAATACAGCGATGGTTTGCCTGTTGTGCGCAGGAGTCGCCGTGAAATTTCGGTGGAAAACAAAAAAGCGCCCGAAGGCGCTTTTTCCCGGGGCGTCGTCTGCCGCTTATTTGGCTACAACGCGCACCATCTCCAGGCACTTGTTGGAGTAGCCCCACTCGTTGTCATACCAGGCCACGACCTTGATGAAGGTGCCGTCCAGCGCGATGCTGGCGTCGGCATCGAACACGCTGGTGCAGGTCTCGCCGCGGAAGTCGGTGGCAACCACCTTGTCTTCGGTATAGCCCAGGATGCCCTTGAGCGCGCCTTCGCTTTGCGCCTTCATCTCGGCGCAGATTTCCTTGAGCGTGGCTTCCTTGCTCAGTTCACAGGTCAGGTCCACCACCGACACGTCAGAGGTCGGCACGCGGAAGGACATGCCGGTCAGCTTTTTGTTCAGCTCGGGAATCACCACGCCGACGGCCTTGGCGGCGCCGGTGCTGGAAGGGATGATGTTTTCCAGGATGCCGCGGCCGCCGCGCCAGTCCTTGTTGCTCGGGCCGTCCACGGTTTTCTGGGTTGCGGTTGCTGCGTGCACGGTGGTCATCAGGCCGCGCTTGATGCCCCATTTGTCGTTGAGCACCTTGGCCACGGGCGCCAGGCAGTTGGTGGTGCAGCTCGCGTTGGAGATGATGGCCTGGCCGGCATAGGTCTTGTCGTTGACGCCGTAGACAAACATCGGTGTGTCGTCCTTGGACGGGGCCGAGAAGATGACTTTTTTGGCGCCAGCAGCGAGGTGCTTTTCACCCGAGGCTTTGTCGAGAAACAGGCCGGTGGCTTCGAGCACGATGTCGGCGCCGATCTCGTTCCACTTCAGCGCAGCGGGATCGCGCTCCTGCGTCAGACGGATCTTCTTGCCGTTGACGATCAGGGTGTTGCCCTCGACCGAGACCTCGCCCTTGAAGCGGCCGTGCACCGAGTCGTACTGCAGCATGTACTTGAGGTAGTCGGGTTCGAGCAGGTCGTTGATGCCGACGATCTCGATGTCGCTGAAATTCTGAACGGCGGCGCGCAAGACATTGCGCCCGATGCGGCCGAAGCCGTTGATACCCAGTTTGATCGTCATCTGCTATTGCTCCTGAAAAGTTAACTCGGGGATGCCGCTGCGAACTGCTCCGCAACAACGTCTTATTTCTTCAGCACCTTGCGCACGGTGTCGGCCACGTTCTCGGGCGTGAAGCCGAAGTGTTTGAACAGCACAGGCGCAGGCGCCGACTCGCCGTAGCTGTCGATGCCGACCACCGCCGCGCAACCGTATTTCCACCAGCCATCGGTCACGCCCATCTCGACCGCGATGCGCGGAATGCCTTCGGGCAGCACTTGCGACTTGTAGGCCGTGGTCTGTTTGTCAAAGGTCGTGTTGCTGGGCATGGAAACCACACGCACGGCGATCTTGTGGCTGGCCAGCAGCTCCTGCGCCTTGAGCGCCAGCTGCACTTCAGAGCCGGTGGCGATGATCACCGCCTGGGCCTTTTTGTTGAGGCCGACTTCTGCCGGCTCGGACAACACGTAGGCGCCGCGGCTGATTTCGCCAAGGTCGTTTTTCGGTGCGTAAGGCAGGTTCTGGCGGCTCAGCAGCAGCGCGGTCGGCTTGTTCTTGTTCTGCAGCGCCACGGCCCAGGCGACGGCGGTTTCGGCCGTGTCGCCCGGACGCCAGACGTCGAGGTTGGGGATCAGGCGCAGGCTGGCCGCGTGTTCGATGGACTGGTGGGTCGGGCCGTCTTCGCCGAGGCCGATGGAGTCGTGCGTGAACACATGCACCACGCGGATTTTCATCAGCGCGGCCATGCGGATGGCGTTGCGGCTGTAGTCACTGAAGGTCAGGAAGGTGCCGCCGTAGGGAATGTAGCCGCCGTGCAGCGCGATGCCGTTCATGATGGCGGCCATGCCGAACTCGCGCACGCCGTAGTTGATGTGGCGGCCGATGACCTTGCCGCCTTCCGGCGTCTCGTTCATGACCACATCACCGGCCAGGTCGAAACGCAGGGCCGGCGTGCTTTTGGTGTTGGTCAGGTTGGAGCCGGTCAGGTCGGCCGAGCCACCCAGCATTTCCGGCAGGGCGGCGGTGAAGGATTCCAGCGCCAGCTGCGAAGCCTTGCGCGAGGCCACGGTCTCGGCTTTTGTATGAGCGCCGACAACGGTGTCCACCGCGGTCTGCGAGAACGCGCGCGGCAACTCGCCCCTCATGCGGCGCGTGAACTCTGCCGCCAGCTCGGGGTGCGCCACCTTGTAGGCGGTGAATTTAGCGTCCCAGGCGGCTTCCAGCGCCAGGCCTTTGGCCTTGGCGTCCCACGCTTCGTAGGATTCCCTGGGCAACTCGAAAGGAGCATGGTTCCAGCCCAGCGCTTCGCGCGTGAGCTTGATTTCTTCGGCGCCCAGCGGCTCGCCGTGGGCCTTGGCCGTGTTGGCACGGTTCGGCGAGCCCTTGCCGATGTGGGTCTTGCAGACGATCAGCGTCGGTTTGTCGGCGCTGTTTTTGGCGTCGGCAATTGCGCGGTCCACCGCGCCGGCGTCGTGGCCGTCGATCGGACCGATGACGTTCCAGCCGTAGGCGGCAAAACGCACAGCGGTGTTGTCGATGAACCAGGGGCTGACCTGGCCGTCGATGGAGATACCGTTGTCGTCGTACAGCGCGATCAGCTTGTTGAGTTTCCAGGCGCCGGCCAGCGCGCAGGCTTCATGGCTGATGCCTTCCATCAGGCAGCCGTCCCCCATGAAGACATAGGTGTGGTGGTCAACAATGTTGTGGCCAGGCTGGTTGAACTCAGCCGCCATCAGCTTCTCAGCCAGCGCCATGCCGACCGCATTGCTGATGCCCTGACCCAACGGGCCGGTGGTGGTTTCGACGCCGGCGGTGTAGCCGTATTCGGGGTGGCCGGGGGTTTTGCTGTGCAGCTGGCGGAAGTTCTTCAGCTCCTTCATCGGCAGGTCATAGCCGGTCAGGTGCAGCAGCGCATAAATCAGCATGGAGCCGTGGCCGTTGGACAGCACGAAGCGGTCGCGGTCGAACCAGCCCGGGTTGTGCGGGCTGTGCTTGAGATGCCGGCCCCACAACGCCACCGCCATGTCGGCCATGCCCATGGGCGCGCCCGGATGGCCGGAGTTGGCCTGCTGCACGGCGTCCATGGCCAGCGCCCGGATCGAGTTGGCCATGAGGGAAGAAGAGGTGTCTGCCATTGCGTGGAATCCAGGTGGTGATGAGGCGTGTGGGACATTGCCCGTCGCCGGCGGGCCTTGAAGCGCGCTGGCGGACACGGGAAAACCCCATATTTTACGGGATGCGCCCCGGCGGGGCGGCCAGGCCGCCGGTGCTGGACGGGCGCTTCTCATTCGCTATGAATTCAATAGCTGCTTGCGACCGTCAGATAAGGGCTGGAGGCCAATTTGATGCATAAAAGGTGATAATCCACCCACCATGAGCACCCAAGCCCTGATCCTGGCCGCTGGCCGCGGCGAACGCATGCGCCCGCTGACCGACACCACCCCCAAACCGCTGCTGCAGGTGCAGGGCAAGCCGCTGATCGTCTGGCACCTGGAAAAACTCGCCGCCGCGGGCGTGACCGACGTGGTCATCAACACGGCCTGGCTGGAAGCGCAGTTTCCGGCTGCGCTGGGCAATGGCAGCGCCTTCGGTCTGCGCATCCGTTACTCGCACGAAGGCGCGCAGTTCGGCGGGGCACTCGAAACTGCCGGCGGCATCGCCACGGCCTTGCCGCTGCTGCAGGATGCGCCGTTCTGGCTGGTCGCGGGCGATGTTTTCATGCCGGAATTCAGCTTTCCGGGGTCGGACGCGCACCGGTTTGCAGCGTCCAGCGCGCTGGCGCATATCTATCTGGTGCCGAATCCGCCGCACAACCCGCAGGGGGATTTCGGCATCCACCCTGACGGTCTGGCGCTCTCGCGCGCTGCGCAGCAGTTCACCTACAGCACCGCAGGCCTGTATCACCCGGCGCTGTTCAGGGACACGCCCGCCGGGCAGAAAGCCGCGCTGGCACCGCTGCTGCGTCAGGCCATGCAGGACGGCCAGGTGACGGCGGCGCTATATTCAGGTCCATGGACCGACGTGGGCACGCCCGAGCGGCTGGCCGAATTGAACACCCCTCGCTGAAACACCCCTCATGACCATTTACGACAAACGGCGCACCGCTGTGGCGCGCGCCCTGAAAGCCGCCGGTGGCGGCATCGCCCTGCTGCCGACGGCGCCCGAGCTGGCGCGCAACCGCGACAGCGACTTTGCCTACCGGCACGACAGCTATTTCTATTACCTCACCGGTTTTAGCGAGCCGGGGGCCTGGCTGGTGATTGATGCCAGCGGCCGCAGCACGTTGTTCTGCCGGCCCAAAGACCTGGAGCGCGAAATCTGGGACGGCATTCGCCTTGGCCCCAAGGCCGCCCCGGGGGCGCTCGGTGTGGACGCCGCCTTCAGCATCGACACGCTGGAAGAAAAAATGGCGCTGCTGCTGCAGAACCAGAAAGCCGTCTGGTACCCGTTCGCCACCCATGCCGGGCTGGAAACCCAGGTCGATGGCTGGTTGGGCAAGGTGCGCGCGCGTATCCGCTTTGGCGCCGAATGTCCGCAAAGCCAGCACGACCTGTGCGGTGTGCTCGATGAAATGCGTTTGTTCAAGGACGCGCATGAGATCGCCATCCTCAGGCGCGCCGGAAAAATCTCGGCCGGCGCCCACGTGCGCGCCATGCAGACCTCGGCCGCCATGCTGCGCAGCCCGGTCAAGGGCGGGCTGCGCGAGTACCACCTTGAAGCGGAACTGCTGCACGAGTTCCGCCGCCACGGCTCGCAGTGGCCGGCCTACACCAGCATCGTCGCCGCCGGCGCCAACGCCTGTGTGCTGCACTACCGCGCCGGCGATGCCGAGCTGAAAGACGGCGACCTGTGCCTGATCGACGCTGGCTGCGAACTCGACGGTTACGCCAGCGACATCACACGCACCTTCCCGGCCAGCGGCAGGTTCACACCGGCGCAACGCACCCTGTACGACATCGTTCTCGCCGCGCAGGACGCCGCCATCCAGGTCACCCGGCCCGGCAAACGTTTCATGGACCCGCACGACGCCGCCACCCGCGTGCTGGCGCAAGGCATGCTGGACACCGGCCTGCTCGACAAAAAGAAACACGGCAAGGTGGACGATGTGATCGACTCCGGCGCTTACCGGCAGTTCTACATGCACCGCACCGGCCACTGGATGGGCATGGACGTGCACGACTGCGGCGACTACACCGAACCCGGCAGCAAGCCGCGTGAGGAAAAAGACGCATTGGGCCAGAGCGTGATGCGCAAACCGTCCCGCATCCTGCGGCCCGGCATGGTGACCACCATCGAGCCGGGGATCTATGTGCGCCCGGCCAAAGGCGTGCCCAAGGAGTTCTGGAACATCGGCATCCGCATCGAGGACGACGCACTGGTCACGACCAAGGGCTGCGAGTTGCTCACGCGCGGCGTGCCGGTGAAGACTGATGAGATTGAGGCCTTGATGGCGGGATAGGCGCGACCGCCAGCGGTTGTTTCTGCGCTTGCGGCTGCCGAAAAGCCTCCTTTGAGGCGTTCGCTTTTGCCAAAAAGTCAAAGCGGCTGCACCTGTTTGCGTAAATCCACGTACTAGGGTTTTCCCATGCAACGGCCTACAATCGCAGACCCCTTACAAAAAATGGCAGCCGCAGGGCCGCCACTCAGGAGACAAATCCGATGTCCGTAGCCGTGCCTGCAACACCCGATCACAACCAGGAAAAACGAGACGAGTTGCGCCGCGCAGCCCTTGAGTACCACGAGTTTCCCAGCGCCGGAAAGATTTCCATCGCGGCAACCAAGCAGTTGACCAACCAACGCGATCTGGCCCTGGCCTATTCCCCGGGTGTCGCCGCCCCCTGCGAGGAAATCGTCAAGGATCCGAATGCCGCATTCCGGTACACCAGCCGCGGCAACCTGGTTGCAGTCATCACCAACGGCACGGCCGTGCTGGGACTGGGCAACATTGGTCCGCTCGCCGCCAAGCCCGTGATGGAAGGCAAGGGCGTGTTGTTCAAGAAGTTTGCCGGCATCGACGTTTTCGACATCGAGATTGATGAGACCGATCCAGCCAGGCTGGTTGACATCATTGCCTCTCTTGAGCCGACTTTTGGCGCCGTGAATCTGGAAGACATCAAGGCGCCGGACTGCTTTTACATTGAGCGGGAACTGCGCAAACGCATGAAGATCCCGGTCTTTCATGACGACCAGCACGGTACCGCCATCACCGTTGGCGCGGCTGTTCTCAATGCCCTGAAAGTGGTAGGCAAGGCACCCGGCCAGGTCAAGCTGGTGACCTCGGGCGCAGGCGCCGCCGCGCTTGCCTGCCTGAATCTGCTGCTCAAGCTCGGCATCAAGCGTGAGAACGTCTTTGTGACCGATCTTGCAGGGGTGGTGTACGAGGGCCGGACTGAGCTGATGGATGAGGACAAGATCCAGTACGCCCAGAAAACCACGGCACGCACGCTGTCCGAAGTCATTGAAGGCGCAGACCTGTTCCTGGGCCTGTCGGCCGGGGGTGTCCTGAAGAAAGACATGGTGGCGCGCATGGCGCCCAAACCCATCATTTTCGCGCTCGCCAATCCGAACCCAGAAATCACGCCGGAAGACGTCAAGACCGTGCGTGATGACGCCATCATGGCCACCGGACGGACGGACTACCCCAACCAGGTCAACAACGTCCTGTGCTTTCCCTACATCTTCAGGGGCGCACTCGACGCGGGCGCATCGACCATCACCGTTGAAATGGAAATTGCCGCCGTCCATGCCATTGCCGAACTGGCACAGGCGGAACAAAGTGAAGTGGTGGCTGCCGCCTACACCGGGGAAAAGCTGGCTTTCGGTCCGGAATACCTGATTCCCAAGCCCTTCGACCCCCGGCTCATGATCATGATCGCGCCTGCGGTGGCCAGGGCTGCGGCTGACAGCGGTGTGGCGTTGCGGCCGATCACGGACATGGACGCTTATCGCGAGAAGCTGCAGAGCTTTGTTTACGCATCGGGCACCACCATGAAGCCGATTTTTGCCGCTGCCAAGAAGGCCAGCAAAAAACGCGTTGCCTATGCAGAAGGTGAAGAAGAGCGCGTGTTGCGCGCCTGCCAGATCGTGGTGGACGAGGGGCTGGCGCGGCCTACGCTGATTGGGCGGCCCGCCATCATCGCTCAGCGCATCGAGAAGTTTGGGCTGCGTCTGAAAGAAGAGCTCGACTACGACGTGGTCAATGTCGAACATGATCTGCGCTACCGTGACTTCTGGCAAACCTATCACCGCCTGATGGAGCGCCGGGGCGTGACGGTGCAAATCGCCAAGATCGAGATGCGCAGGCGACTGACGCTCATCGCGGGCATGTTGCTGAACAAGGGCGATGTGGATGGACTGATTTGCGGCACCTGGGGAACCACTGCGCACCATCTGGACTACCTGGATCAGGTGATCGGCAAGCGTCCTGGCGTCTGCACTTACGCCTGCATGAACGGCCTGTTGCTTCCGGATCGTCAGATTTTCCTCGTCGATACCCATGTCAATTACGACCCCACCGCCGAACAACTGGCAGAGATCACCACCTTGGCGGCAGAGGAGATGATGCGCTTCGGCATCAAGCCCAAGGCCGCGCTGCTGTCCCACTCCAACTTCGGGACGTCCAACCTGCCAAGCGCCGTCAAGATGCGCCGAACGCTGGAATTGCTGCGCGAGCAAGCGCCGTGGCTGGAAGTGGATGGCGAGATGCACGGTGACGTCGCCCTGGACGCCGTGGCGCGCGCCGCCGTGATGCCCAACAGCACCCTGGCTGGGCAGGCCAACCTGCTGGTGTTGCCCAACATTGATGCAGCCAACATCGCCTATAACCTGCTTAAAACCGCCGCTGGCGGCAATATCGCGATTGGCCCGGTTCTGCTGGGCGCCAGCCAACCCATGCATATCCTGACCGCCAGCACCACCGTGCGCCGGATCGTCAATATGACGGCCCTCACGGTGGCGGATGCGAACGCATCCCGGTAAAACGATTTTAGACAGCTAGTACTAACTTATATAGGCAGCAGGCCCGTATACCTGCTGCCTATTCTTTAAGCAGGTGCTTGCATTTCCGGCTGAAATGCGTCAAACTCTGACTCTTGAAATTTAAGGGTTAACCCGGCGATTGCACTTGGTGCAAAGGGGCCAGGTGCCTTCAGGGGAAGACTTTTTTTCATGTTGCGAAAAAGTGGGGCCGCTTGGCGGCTGGTTCTGGCAGCCACCTTGGCGGTTGCAGGCGCAGGCTTCAGCCCCGCAATGGTGCAGGCCAAGGGGCCTTTTCCCGCTGGCGGAATCACCGTCGTAGCCGTTGGCGAGTTGCCGCCGCAGGGCCGCACGGTGATGCAGTTGATTTACCAGGGTGGGCCCTTCAGGTACGAAAAAGACGGCTCGGTGTTCGGAAACCGGGAAAAAATTCTTCCCGCCAGGAATCGCGGTTATTACCGCGAGTACACCGTCCAGACGCCCGGTGAACGCAGTCGGGGAGGCCGGCGCATCGTTTGTGGCGGTCTGGTGCCCAAGGGGCCAGACGTTTGTTATTACACGGATGATCATTACGCAAGTTTTCGCAGAATCGTTCAGTAAGTTCTGCGGTGATCGTCAACTTTGAGTTTTTGACTTTAGAAAGAGAAGCGGAGATGGACATACCACTTCGTACTGTTAGACCCAACATCGTGCAGTCGATACGCGCTTTCCGCGTG
This sequence comes from uncultured Polaromonas sp., assembly GCA_965650045.1. Lineage (GTDB taxonomy): Bacteria > Pseudomonadota > Gammaproteobacteria > Burkholderiales > Burkholderiaceae_C > Polaromonas. Next base: position 13,153 of record CBFGNA010000002.1, on the reverse strand, counting down.
CAGGATTTGCAGGATGCCGCCACGCAACTGAATCAGCATTTCCTCTACGCCAACCTGGGCAACGCCCAGAGCAAGCAGGACGTGCTGGACATGATCGCGGCGCAGTACACCTTTCCGGCGCATTTTGGCAAAAACTTCGATGCGCTTTACGATTGCATGACGGACCTGGTTCACAAGTCCGGCCCGCAGCCGGGCTTTATCGTGGTGCTGGAACAAATCCCTGCCCATGCCAAGTTCGACAAGGAAGCGCGCGAGCAGTTGCTGGACATTTTCCGGGACGCCGCAGATTACTGGGCGGATCGAAAGATACCGTTCAGATGTTTCTATTCTTTTCTGTAGCCCGCTCCCCAGACATTGGCCAAGGGGATCGGGCGAATGAGGCCCAGCAAGCAAATATCGCAGAGGGTGAAGAGCCTATGCCGACCGACAAACTGCTCGACGTGTCGCCCCTGGCGCTGCGCATGAGCAGCCCGTTCAACGCGGGATACTGGCTGGCAGCGGCCTAAACGCTGCTGAAGCAAAAAAAGCCCGTCATTGACGGGCTTTTTCTTTTGCGGAGGAGTCAGGGCGTTCCCGCCGCGGCTTCCAGCGCCTGCGTCAGCGCAATATATTCGTGCACGGGAACCTCCTCTGCACGACGCTGCAGGTCGAACGGCTGTGCATGCTGCTTTTGCTCCAGCCATTTGCCCAGGGAATGGCGCAGCAGCTTGCGGCGCTGGCTGAAGGCCACGCGGACCACTTCGCTCAAGAGCACAGGGTTCAGCGCCGCCGGCGTGGCATGCGGCACCATGCGCACGATGGCGCTGTCCACCCGCGGCGGCGGATCAAAACTCTGCGGCGGCACAAACAGCACATCGTCCATGGCGTACCGCCATTGCAGCATCACGCTGAGCCGGCCGTAGTCGCTGGTCGCCGGCTGGGCCACCATGCGATCAATCACTTCTTTCTGCAGCATGAAATGCTGGTCTTCAATCACATCGACCGCAGCCAGCAAATGAAAAAGAATGGGCGTGGAAATGTTGTAGGGCAGATTGCCGACGATGCGTATCCTGCCGGCGGCGCCGGCGAGATGCGCTGCAAGTTGCCGGAAATCGACCTTGAGGACGTCCGACTCGATCACCCTGAGCTGGGGATGCCGGCGCAACTGGGCGGCGAGATCGCGATCCAGTTCGATCACGGTGAGTTGACCCAGCCTTTCGACAATCGGCTGCGTCATGGCCGCCAGGCCGGGACCAATTTCCACCATGGCCTGGCCTGCGACGGGAGCAATCGCATCCACGATGGCGTCAATGATGGCGCGGTCGGTGAGGAAATGCTGGCCGAAGCGCTTGCGCGGAATGTGTTTCACACCGGCCTGGAAAAACGGGTTCGGACGACCTGAAAGGTCTCTTTCAAGCAGGGGCCGCGGAAACCGCGGCCTGCACCGGCCGCGCCGTACGCGAAGCAACCCGCGTGGGGACCGCAATCACTGGGGCGGCTCACGGTATTCCACATAAGCGCGGCCACGGACTTCCTGAGCCCAGGCGATGTATTCCTCTTCGAGTTTTTTCTCGCGCAGCGCCGCCCGAACCGCCTCACGTTGCTCGCGTGAAGACAGCTTCGTGTTGCGCCTCTCCAGCACCTGAATCAGATGCACGCCAAAACGCGACACCAGGGGATCGCCCACCTGGCCGGGAGCCAGGCTGTTCATACGCTCTTCAAATTCGGGCACAAACATGCCGGGCCCTGCCCAACCCAGATCACCCCCATCCTTGGCCGAGGCATCCTGGCTGAACTCGCGGGCCAGGGTTGCAAAATCGGCCTGCCCGGAGGCAATGCGTGTTTTGAATTCCGCCAGACGTGCCACCGCGGCCGCTTCACTTAATTGGGGTCCGGTGCGCAAAAGAATGTGCCGGGCCCGGGTTTCGGTCACGGTGGCGCCAGGCATGCCTGCCCGCTTTTTCTCAATGAGCTTCAGCACGTGAAAGCCGGCGCCGCTGCGCACAGGGCCGGCGATACCGCCAACCGGAAGGTTCTGCGTCGCATTGATGAACAGCTCGGGGTAACGATCCGGGCTGCGCAGCCCCATCTGTCCGTCGCTGCTGCCGCCCGGCGCATCGGAAAACTCCTTGACCAGGGCCGCAAAGTCGCTGCCGCTTCGCGCCCGGTCCGCCACCAGCTGCGCCCGCGCCTGCAAGGCCGTGAGTTGCGCGGCGCTGGCGTTTTCGGGAACGGCCACAAGAATCTGCGCCAGATTGAGTTCAACGGCCGCGGACGTCCCTCCACCGCTGTCCTGCGTGCGGATAAATTGCTCCACGTCCTGGTCGCTGACTTTGGCGCGGGATTCCAGCTCGCGATCCCGCAGGCGATTGAGAACAATTTCGTTCCGGAGATCACCGCGGAACTGGGCAAAAGGAAGGCCTTCGGCCTCCAGACGGCGCCGCAATTCGTCAACTGACATCTGGTTTTGCCTCGCCACGTTGGCAACAGCATCGTCCACCATGCTGTCACTCACCTGGACGCCGGTTTCCCGTGCGAGCTGAAGTTGGGCACGCTCGACGATGAGACGCTCCATCACCATGCGCGCCAGCTCGTCCCTGGGCGGAATCTGTGCGCCTTGCTGGCGCATTTGCTGCTCAATGCGCAGCATGCGGGCCTTGACTTCGTTGTTGGTGATCGGCTCCGAATTGACCACGGCAACAATGTAGTCGGCTTGGCGCTGAACGCCGGCACCCGACCCCAGCCCGAGGACACCTGCACCAAGGCTTGGCGTACGCGTTTGCAGACCCGGCACACGCAGGGACTGCGCCTGCGCAACCAGGCCGGGCAGGCCCAACAGCAGGGCCAGGGCCATGCCGGCTGCAGGACGGCAGGCGGTCAATTGGAAGCGGCGGTATTTAGTCATAGTTGGTAAAGCGGCTCGGTGTCGTGCTCTGGTCACGCAGATACTGGTAACGCGGGATATTGGCTTTCAGTGTTTTCAGGGGGTTGTTGCCAATGCGGGAGAAACCTACAAATTCGAGCTGGAACAAGATCCGGGTGCTGGCGGAAGAACCGGTACCCACCAGCGCAAGCGTGCCGAGCTGGGTACGCTCCAGCACCACGCGTCCTATCCAGCAGCATCCGTCATATTCGATGCCCAGCACCATGTCCACCAACTTTTTGTCGGGGACACTGTAGTTGAGCCGCCCTACGCTGTAGAAGCGCCCGGCGCCCTGGCCTCGACCGGCCCCGAGGTCCTTGCCCTTGTCACCCCACAAATCGTTGATGGGCCACTGCCAGCCCACTTCGTATTGTTCGCTGACATTGCGCTGGCGGCGGTAAGCGGCACTGATCACGCGGTAATTGCTGGGGCTGTAGCGCCCGCCCACTGTCGAGCGCTCCGAAATATTGGTTTTCGGGTTGTACTGCACCGTGGTATCGACTGACCACGCCGGCGTCAGATTGGCGGTCGCCCCGAACAACAAGTCGCTCAGGCGCTCGGACACCGGCACCTCGCCGGGCAGCGTGACCTGCCGGTCCTTGAAGCGAACGCGCTGCGCAATACCCACCCGCAAGGCCTCGGCGCCGGTGTCGGGGTCCAGGAGCCGGGAAGTGACGCCGGTGGTCAGCACGTTCGAGTCAGAGATCCGGTCGTTGCCCACAAATTCATTTTCGGTGAACAGGGTGGCAAAGTTGAAGGCATTCAGGCCCGAATCGTAGTTGGGCAGGGCCGACTGGTTGCGGTAGGGCGTGTTCACGTAGAACATGCGCGGCTCCAGGGTCTGGGTGAAGGCCTGGCCGAAAAAGCTGGCATTGCGTTCAAACGTCAGGCCGCTGTCCAGGCTGAAGGTCGGAACGGTCCGCGACGCCGAGCGCGCGTTGTTGATCAATGGCCCATCAAACTGGTAGGTCGTCGAATTGAGCATCAGCTTGGGCGTGATGTAGCCCCCCGGCCTAATCCACGGCCGGCTGATCTGCGCAAGCGCAAACGCACGATTCGCATTCGGCTGCCGGGTCAGCAGACGGTCCGACTCGAAGCGGGTGTAGTCGGTGGTGACCGAATAATCCAGTCCATCGACGCCGGCCAGGGGCGCATTGAAGCGCGTGTAGGCTGCCGTGAGCTGCGGCATGCGGTCATACGGCGGGACAATCGGCGAGTTGACGTCCTGCAGGGTCTGGTACTTGAGCGTGCGCAGCGTGGTCGAAAAATAGCCCCGTCCCCAGCTCACGCTGGCATCACTGGTCAGCAGCCGCTGGGTCAGCAGGATGCTGGAACCGCTCAGGCCGGTCGAAGGAAAGTCACGCCAGTAATCGTTGTCGCTGACCCGGTTCAGGTTGAGGTTGAAGCCCAGGCCGCCCACCGACTGCAGGCCGCTGTTAAACGTCCCGCTGGAGAGGTAGTTGTAGGACCAGCGGGTCCTGTCCCGCAAGGTGTCATTGGGCAACACACTGGCACGCAGCTCCCCTTTGTAGTTGCGCTCCAGATAACGAAACTCGCCCGCCAGCTCCACGCCGCGTTTGCTCATGAGGGTCGGCGCGAAGGTGGCATCACGCTGCGGCGCAATGTCGAAGTAATACGGAATGGTGGCCGAGGTCCCATTGACGCTGTCCAGGCCGATGGTCGGCGGCAGCAGGCCGGATTTGCGCTTGTCGCTGAGCGGGAAGCTGAAGGTGGGCGCGGCCAGGATGGGCACGTTCATGAAACGCAACACGCCGCCCGAGGCTTCTCCCACCTCAGCCTCCTTGTCGAAACTGATGCGGCTGGCATTGACGATCCAGGCCGGCATCCAGCTCGGGCCTTCACCGCGCTGGCAGGTGGTGAAATTCGCGTCGTAAGCCACCAGGCGCTGGTCGTCAATGAAGTCCACGCGGCGGGCCGCGCCATACCCGTTGTTCTGCAGGAAGCGGTAATCAGGGCTTGTGAAAAACCCCTCAAAGGTATCCAGCTTGATTTCGAGGTTGGGCCCGTTGAACAGGTTGCCCGAACTGTTGACCCGCACATTGCCGCGCGCCTTGATCGTGTCGCTGGGGTGGTCATACTCCAGCCGGTCAGCGCGGATCGACGAAGGACCGCGGCGCAGCTCCGCATTGCCATCAACAATGGTTTCCAGATCGGGGCGTCCTGACAGGCGGTCCCCGAAAACAAAAGTCGGCAACTCAACCCCCGGACCGCCCGGCGCCTGCTCTGCCAGCATCGAAGCGCTCCTGAGCTGGCCAGGCAAGGCATCGCGGCGCGGGATGCTTCCCGGCACGGCCGCGGCCGGCGGCACTGCGTTTTCCTGCGCCGCGGGCGCCGCCTGCGCATGGGCCGCGTCGCCATGGCCAAGGCCCAGCACCGTGCAGGACACGAGGCTGAGGGCGGCATGGGCGACCGGGGAAAGAATAAAGCGCGAGCGGGATGCGCGATGCATCGGAAGTATGAGATAAACCCGTTTATAAAAAGCAGGCCCGATTATCCTATGCCCACCCGCCCCTTTCCCCATCTTTTGATCGCCGGCCGCAAGGCCCCCCTGAACCACCCATGACCGATGCGCCCATTGCCTGGCCGGACCCCGCGCGGCAACATGCTTTTTCCGTTTGGCTGAATGGCCAGGCACAGGCCCATGACCTGTTGACCGGCAGCGTCCGGCCGGCCTCGGCCGACGCCAGTTTTCGCCGGTATTTCAGGATAGACGCCGCCAGCGGACAGAGCTGCATCATCATGGACGCGCCACCCGCCCAGGAGGACTGCCGGCCCTTTGTCAAGGTCGCGGCGCTGATGGCGGATGCGGGCCTCAAGGCCCCGCGCGTGCTCGCCTGGGACGAGCCGCAGGGCTTCATGCTGCTCAGCGATCTCGGTGCCTTGACCATGATGCAGGCCATCGACCAGCAAGCGCAAGAGCGCAGGACCGACTGCGCCTATGAACTCTACCGGTCGGCCATCGATGCGCTCATCACCTGGCAACTGGCCTCGCGGCCCGATGTGCTGCCCCCTTACGATGATGCCCTGCTGTCGCGCGAGCTGGCGCTGTTTCCCGACTGGTACATCGAAAAACACCGCGGCATCACCATCGACAGCACATTGCGGGAGAAACTCGACGCCCTGTTTGCGCAGATCAAGGACAGCAACCTGAACGCACTGGGCGGCGCGCGCGTCTATGTGCACCGCGACTTCATGCCCCGGAATCTGATGGTCCCCGGACCCGGCAACGTGCAAGGGATGCAATTTTCCGACGGGCCGCCCCCAGGAAAACTAGCCCCCTCGGGGGGCAGCGAACCCCACAAAGTGGGGAGCGTGGGGGTACTTGACTTCCAGGACGCCGTCTACGGCCCCATCACCTATGACATCGCGAGCCTGATGCGCGACGCCTTCATCAGCTGGCCGGAAGACTTTGTGCTCGAAATCACGGTGCGCTACTGGGAACAGGCGCGCAAGGCCGGCCTGCCCGTCGGCGACGATTTCGGCGAGTTTTACCGCGCGGTCGAATGGATGGGCTTGCAGCGTCACCTGAAAATCCTCGGCATCTTCGCGCGGCTGACGCTGCGCGACGGCAAGCCCAAATACCTGGCCGACACACCCCGCTTCATCGCCTACGCACGGTCAACCTGCGCACGTTACCGGGCGCTGGGTCCGTTGATGGTGCTGCTCGACGAGATCGAAGGCAATGAAACCCGCGTGGGTTACACGTTTTGAACTGCAGATTTCACATCAAATCGACCCTCAGCCCTTATCTGACAGGCGCAAGCAGCTATTTATTTCGTAGCAACTTGGTGCCCACCGAAGGCCTGGCGCCATGACGGCGCGCTTTTACGCCGACCTGCCCCTGGCCACCGGCGACGCGCTGGACCTGCCGGAACGCGCGGCGCGCCATGTGCAGGTGCTGCGCCTGCAGCCCGGGGACGGCATCACGCTGTTCAACAGCCGTGGCGGCGAGTTCGAGGCGCGCATCACGCACATGGGCCGCAGCGATGTGCAGGTCGCCATCACCGGCCATCAGGCGACGGAGCGCGAGCCGCGCCGCGCCGTGCACCTGGCCGTCGGCATGCCGGCCAACGAACGCATGGACTGGCTGGTCGAAAAAGCCACAGAACTCGGGGCCGCCAGCATCAGGCCGCTGATGGCCGAGCGGTCGGTGCTGCGCCTCAAGGGAGAACGCGCCGACAAAAAAGTGGCCCACTGGCAAGGCGTGGCCATCGCCGCCAGCGAGCAGTGCGGGCGCAACCGGCTGCCACCTGTGCATGCGGTTGCCACCCTGGGCGACTGGCTGGCCGCGCTGCCCCCGCCATCGCCCGCCGCACCGCGGCTGCTGCTGTCGCTGCGCGCCGGCACGCAGCCCTTGCTGAAAGCCCTGGCCGGCGGTGATGGCGCCACCGCGGTGACGCTGCTCAGCGGCCCGGAAGGCGGCCTGGGCGCGGCCGAAGAAGATGCCGCCATCGCCGCCGGTTTTGTGCCGGTCACCCTGGGGCCGCGCATCCTGCGCGCCGAAACCGCACCGCTGGCCTGCCTGGCGCTGCTTGCCTTGAGCGATTGACCCATGAACCGCAATCTGTGGCTGCTGGTCATCTGCCAGGGCCTGTTCCTCACCAACAACGTGACCTTCATCGCCATCAACGGGCTGGTCGGGCTCGCGCTGGCGCCGCTGGGCTGGATGGCAACACTGCCGGTCATGGGTTACGTGGTGGGTGGCGCGCTGTCCACCGGCCTGGTGGCACGCACGCAAAAACGCTTTGGCCGCAAAAACTCCTTCCAGCTCGGCCTGGTCGTGGCGGTGCTGTCGGCGCTGCTGTGCTGCTACGCGGCTTACAGCCGCAATTTCTGGCTGCTGGTCATCGCCACCGTCGTGGCCGGTTATTACAACGCCAATGCGCAGCTTTACCGTTTTGCCGCGGCCGAGCTGGCGCTGCCGGCGTTTCGGGAAAAGGCCGTGTCACTGGTGATGGCGGGCGGGCTGATCGGCGCGATTGCCGGGCCGAATCTGGCGGCTGGCACGCGCACGCTGACGGCCGTGCCGTTTGCCGGCGCCTACCTTGCACTCGCCGCAGTGGCCCTGCTGGCGATGGCCTTGCTCGCCTTTATCCACTTCCCACCGGCGGAATCCGGCAGCGGCCAGGGCCGCCGCGCCGGGCCGCCCCAAGCAAGGCCAGCCCCCTCGGGGGGCAGCGACGTACACGCAGTGACGAGCGTGGGGGCCCAGGAAGGCCGGCCGCTGGGCGAGATCATGCGCCAGCCGGTGTTCGTGGTTGCTGCGGCAGCCGGCGCGCTCGGCTACGGCGTGATGAACCTGCTGATGGCCGCCACGCCGATTGCGATGCAGGTCTGTGGCCTGCCGTTTTCCGACGCCGCGCTGGTGCTCGAATGGCATGTGATCGGCATGTTCGCGCCGGGGTTTTTCACCGGCCACCTGATCAAGCGTTTTGGCACCCTGCCCATCATGGGCGCCGGGCTGGCACTCAATGTGACGTGTGTGCTGATTGCGCTGTCGGGCGTGCAGCTGCACCAGTTCCTGGCCGCACTGTTTCTGCTGGGCATGGGCTGGAATTTCCTGTTCACGGGCGCCACCACGCTGGCCCTGAGTGCTTACCGCCCCGAAGAAAAAGACAAGGCCCAGGGGGCGCTGAACTTCTGCGTCTTCGCCGTGCTGGCGATGTCGTCCCTGGCCTCGGGCGTGCTGGTCACGACCCAGGGCTGGACCCTGTTGAACCTCGGCTCGCTGCTGCCCTTGGGGCTGACGGGCGCGGCGCTGGCCTGGCTGGCGCTTCGGCGGCGCAGCGCGCGCGCCGGGTGACGCCGTGGCTTACTCCTGATTTGATAGCTGCTTGCGCCCGCCCCATCAGGGCTTGCGGCCCATTTTGCTTAGAAGCGCGCGTCCAGCCAGGCTTTCAGGGTGGCAAACACCGGGCCGCATCCAGCTCGTTGAACAGCTCGTGGTACAGCCCGTCAAAGCAACGTGAAGTGACGAACCGTGCGCTGTGGCGCGCCGCCAGCTCGGCAAACGCGCGGCTGCCGGCCGGATTGACCAGCTTGTCCGCGCCGGCATACATCAGCAGGGTGGGCGTGTTCCAGGTGCTTGCGGCCGCCACGGTGGCAGGCCCCGCGGTCGCGATGAATCTGGCCAGGCGCGCGGAAATGCTGGCATGCACCAGCGGATCGGCCAGGTAACGGCTGACCACCAGCGGATCGTGCGAGATGAATTCGGGTTTGAGCCCGTTGTTGACGCGCAGATTCGGCGCGATGGCGGGCAGCGTGGCGAGCAGAAATTTCTGCACGGCGTTGAGCCCCGGATCCAGCGCCGGCGAGGACATCACCAGCCCGTCCACCGGCCGCAGCTGCAGCGAGACAAACCGCCCGGTGACCAGCCCCCCGAGGCTGTGCCCCAGCAGGATCAGCGGCAGCGGCGCGTCGGGCTCGCCGGCGTGGGGCAGGCGCCGGGCGCGCTGGCGGGTATCGTCCACCACCTCGGCCAGATCCTCCAGCAGCAGCGCGTCGCTGGCCAGGCTTCCGCGCGCGCCACCGGATTCACCATGGCCGCGCTGGTCGTAGGCGCGCACCGCAAAACCCCAGGAGAGCAGTTGCCGTGCGACGTGGTCGTAGCGGCTGGCGTGTTCCCCCAGCCCGTGAACCATCAGCACGACGGCACGCGGCGGCGCGGCTTCGTCAGCCTGCCAGGTCTCCATCGGCCATTCGTACATGGCCAGGTTTTCGCCATCACGCGCGGTAAACGGCGCCAGCGTCGGTGTGTCCATCGGCGGCTTCCCGTTCAGGGCATGCAGGCGATGACATGCGCCACCGCTGCAGTGATCTTCTTGGCATAGGGCACATGCAAAAACTCGTTGGGCCCGTGTGCATTGCTCTTCGGCCCCAGCACGCCGCAGACCATCATCTGCGCTTTCGGGAAACCCTGGCTCAGCATGTTCATCAGCGGAATGGTGCCGCCCTGCCCGATGGTGCCGCAGGGCGCGCCGTAATAGGCCTGCGAGGCATCATCAAGCGCCGCCTGGAACCAGGGCGACGTGGACGGCGCGTTCCAGCCGGTCGCGCCACCGGCGCTTTCAAACGTCACTTTCGCCTGGTAAGGCGCGTTGTCTTCCAGCAGGGCCTTGAGCTCCTGCACGGCGCCGCCGGCGTCCACCAGCGGCGGCAGGCGCAGCGACAACTTGAACGCGGTGTAAGGCCGCAGCACATTGCCGGCATTGGCCATCTCGGGAAAACCGTCGGCACCGGTCACGCTCAGCGTGGGTTTCCAGGTGCGGTTGAGCAAGGCTTCGACCGGGTCGGTGGTGGTCGGCAGCGCAAAGGTGGTGGCGCCGCCGCAGTCGTAATGCGCCCAGGGGAAGCGCTTGTAGATCTGGTCGCCGAGGATCTGCGCCGTGACTTTGGCCTGCGCCAGCCGCTCGGCCGGAATCTCGCAATGAAAACTTTGCGGCAGCAGCCGGCCAGTCTTGCTGTCTTCGAGCCGGTCCAGCACCTGGCGCATGATGCGAAAGCTGGACGGCACGAGTCCGCTGGCATCGCCCGAGTGCACGCCTTCGGTCAGGATTTCCACTTTCAAGACGCCGCTGGCCATGCCACGCAGCGAGGTGGTCAGCCAGAGCTGGTCGTAGTTGCCCGCGCCCGAGTCCAGGCAAATCACCAGACCAACATCGCCCAGGCGTGTGCGCAGCGCATCGACATAAGGCAGCAGGTCGTAGGAGCCGCTTTCCTCGCAGGTTTCGACCAGGCCGACGATGCGCGGGTGCGGCACCTTCTGCGCTTTCAGCGCCTGGATCGCAGCCACGCTGGCGTAAACCGCATAACCATCGTCGGCGCCGCCGCGGCCAAACAGCTTGCCGTCTTCGTATTTGGGCGTCCACGGACCGAGGTCATTGCGCCAGCCGGTGAACTCGGGCTGCTTGTCCAGATGGCCGTACATCAATACGGTCTTGTTGGCCCCCGCGCTTGCCGCTTCGCGTGCTGCGCTGCCCCCCGAGGGGGCTGAGCTTGCTTGGGACGGCCCTGCGCTGCGCTCGGTCCCGCCATTTCCACCGCTGCCGGACGATGCCGGCACCTCGAAAAACAGCACCGGCGTGCGGCCTGGCAGACGCACGATTTCGAGCTTGAGACCTTCGACCTTTTGCGCCTCGACCCAGGCCGCGGCATTGCGCATCACCGTCTCGATGTGGCCATGGCCGGCCCAGTCGGCGTCAAAGGACGGCGACTTGGCGGGAATGGTGATGTAGTCGGTGATCTGCTGGACGATGTCGCCGTCCCACTGGGTGCTGACGTCGGACAGGGCCTGTGCGGCATCAAGCAGGCCGGCAGGTATTTCGCGGTGCAGGGGGGCGTTCATGACAACTCCGGGGGTTGAGGCGAAAGACCTACTGTACCTGCGCCTGCGCGGGCCCGCCAGCCCGGCTTTGAGGGGGCGCGTGGCGCGCCGGGGCATTTTCTGCAACCATGTGTGCAGTGAACTCAGCAGCACCAGCCATGAAAAAATCCTCGTCTCCTGCAAGCGGCCTGCGCGTCGGCATCGGCGGCTGGACCTATGCGCCCTGGCGCGACAACTTCTATCCGGCGAAATTGCCGCACAGCCAGGAGCTGGCTTATGCCAGCCGGCAGCTCAACGCCATCGAGGTCAACGGCACCTACTACAGCAGCTTCAAACCGCCGACCTTTGCCAAATGGCGCGATGAAACGCCCGACGACTTTGTCTTTTCGCTCAAGGCCAGCCGCTTCAGCACCAACCGCCGGGTGCTGGCCGAAGCCGGTGAATCCGTGGAGCGTTTTGTGGGCAGCGGCATCAGCGAGCTGGGCGACAAACTCGGCCCCATCGTCTGGCAGTTCATGCCGACCAAGGTGTTTGATGCTGACGACTTCGGGGCCTTTCTGGCGCTGCTTCCCAAAAGCGTCGATGGCCTCCAGCTGCGCCACGTGCTCGATGTCCGGCACCCGAGTTTCATGACGCCGGCTTACCTGACGCTGGCACGCCAGCATCACTGCGCCACGGTGTTCACCGACTCGCCCGACTTTCCCTCCTTTGCCGATCTGACCGCTGACTTTGTCTATGCGCGCCTGATGTGCAGTGACGCGAAACTCAAGAGTGGTTATGCGCCAAAAGCGCTGGACGGCTGGGCCGCGGCGGCCCAGGCCTGGGCCGGAGGCGCGGAGCCAGAGGCGCTGCCGCGGCTGGCGCCTGCAAAACCCAAGGCCTCCGCCCAGGACGTGTTTGTGTTCTTCATCAACGGCGCCAAGGAAAAGGCGCCGCATGCCGCCATGGGCCTGCTGCAGCGGCTGGGTATCAAGCCGCCGGCTTAATCAGCGCCACCGGCTCTGGCCCCGGCACACTGCGGCATTCCTCAAAAATGCGGGCTGTGCACTGGCGGCAGATCGCCGGATCCAGATGGTTGAAGATGGTGGCGATGGCGCTGCGCTTGTCCGGGAACTGGTGCTCGGGTCCCAGCACGCGGGTGAAGCCCGTGTGCTGCCACATCCGGATCACTTCCGGACGCGGCCGGTGAAAGTAAAGGTCGCCGCCGATGGCGCGGCGCGCATTGAGCTCATGTTCCCAGAGCTGGGCACCCGCCAGGTCGATGAAATTCATGCTTTTGCCCATCACCAGCAGGTGTTTTTGCGGCTGCGGCGCGTGGCGCAGGGCGTGCAGAGTGTCGGCCACGTGTTGGGTCGCGCCAAAGTAAACCTCGCCCTCCATGCGCAGCAGCTTGAGCTGCGGGCATTCCGGCAGGGGGTGTTCGGCATCGGCCAGCACCACAAACTGACGGTCCGGCGCGCGGCTGTCAAAGCCCATGGTGCGCATCGCGGGTTTCGACGTGCGGTACAAAAAGGACATCAGCGACAGCAGGGTGCCCAGCAAGATCGCGATCTCCAGCCGGATGCTGACGGTCGCCACCAGGGTGGCGAAGGCAACGCCGAACTCGGTGCGGCTCAGGGTCCACAACTGCCGCCAGCGCTTCAGATCCAGCAGCGACACAGCCACCAGCAGCAGCAGCGCGGCCAGCGCGGCCATCGGAATCTGCGCCAGCAGCGACGCACTAAGCGCCACCAGCACCAGCAGCAGCACGGCCGAAAACACCGCCGCCAGCGGCGTGCGCGCGCCGGCCTCCAGATTCGGCATGGACCGGTTCAGCGAGCCGCAGGAAACGTAGCAGGAAAAGAACCCGCCCACGATGTTGGACAGGCCCTGGCCGCGGAACTCGCGGTTGGCGTCAATGCGCTGGC
>CBFGNA010000001.1:0-30451 GCA_965650045.1 uncultured Polaromonas sp. | reverse complement strand
TGAATCCGGCCCAACAGCTGGTCGCGCTTGCCCGCGATGATGTCGAGGTCATCGTCCGTGAGCTTGCCCCACTGCTCCTTGACCTTGCCTTTGAACTGCATCCAGTTTCCTTCGATCTGATCCTGGTTCATGTGACCTCCTGGGTTGGTGGAATTGCTTGCTCCAGCCATTGAGACTTTGAGTGAGTGAGCGATGCAATTGAGAGCTTGACCTTAGGCAAGTCACTGACCCCAAGGGGTAGGCAGGTACAAGAGATGACCGTAGGTGGGTGCCTACAGGGCAAGCAAGGCTCGCAGACATGCCTCTCGCGGAATGTGAATGTGTCGGGGCGACATGGCGCCCGGCTGGATCTCCATCCGGGAAGTTCGCCCGTTCGCGGCGTTCTGCTCAGGCGCCTGGCCGATGCCCCAGAGAGTCTGCGATCTGGGCCTGCAGGTCGGCGGCCCATGCCCGGCGGTCACGCCCCTGGGCATGCTGGCATTCACCCACCGTCACCTCGGCGCGCAGGCGCGCGACACACAGGGTTTCCCAGATGGAAACAAAGATCGAATCGTCGTCAATGTAGCGTGGCGCAAAGCTCGTCTGCCCGCTGTCCGCGTCGACAAAACGCAGGGCCAGTGGCTGGACCGGCGCGTCGGCGGAAATGGCAGCCTGCAGCAAATTGGCGTGAAAGGGTTTCATGGTGATGCCGTCACCCGTGGTGCCTTCAGGAAATACGGCCAGCACGTCCCCTTGCCGCAGCCTTTCGACCATGTGATGAACGACCCGGTGCGCGTCGCGGCGCGACTCGCGCTCGATGTAGAGCGTGCCCGCACCGCTCGCCAGTGTGCCCACCAGAGGCCAGTGCCTGATATCGGCCTTGGAGACAAAGCGGCAATAGCGGCAAGCGTGCAACACCACGATGTCCAGCCAGGACAGGTGATTGGCCACCAGCAGTACCGGCCCCTGCGCGGACGGACGGCCATGCAACACCAGCTCGATGCCCACCCCCTGCAGCATGGCCGCAGCCCATGCCTGAACCCGCGCCTCCCGGTCTGGCTGCGGCAGTCGGGGAAAACGAAAAACAATGGTCCAGATGCCGCCCGCGATGTGCCACAGGGCCCACAGCAAGCGCCCGACGGCCCTGAGCCGGGACATTCCGGTCAGGCCTCGTAAGCGATCTGTCCGCCCACCAGCGTCCAGCGCACGCGGGCTGGCAACTGGTAGCCGGAAAACGGGGTGTGTTTGCCCTGGCTGCGCAGGGCATCCGGCTGAACCGTCCATTCGGATTGCGCGTCAAAGATACACAGGTCGGCCGCGCCGCCCTGAACCAGGCGACCTGCGCTGGCTTGCAGCGCAGCCGGTGAGCCGGCCAGAACCCGGCTGGGCGCACTGGTCAGCACCGCCAGCGCGCGCGCAAGGCCCGCGCCGCTGTCCTGCCCCCATTTGCAGGCCAGCCCCAGCAGCAGTTCCAGCCCCGTCGCGCCGGGCTCGGCCTCGGCAAAAGGCAAGGTCTTGGCGTCGGCCTCCACGGGGGTATGGTCGGACACCAGGGCGTCGATGGTTCCGTCGAGCAGTCCCTGGCGCAGCGCATCACGGTCGCGCTGCTGGCGCAGCGGCGGATTCAACCGCATGCGGCTGTCAAAGTAGCCAATGTCGGTATCGGTCAGGTGCAGGCTGTTGATGCTCACATCCGCGGTCACTGGCAAGCCTTCGGCCTTGGCGCCGGCCAGCAGGGCCACGCCTGCTGCGCTGCTGATGCGGCAGATGTGCACGCGCGCGCCGGTGGAACGCATCAGTTCAAACAAGGTGTGCAGGGCAATGGTTTCCGCCGCGACCGGCACACCGCTCAAGCCCAGCCGCGTGGCGACCGCACCGCTGGCGGCCACGCCGCCGCCAAGCCAGCTGTCCTGCGGACGGAGCCAGACGGTGTACCCAAAACTGGCAGCGTATTGCAAGGCACGCAGCAGCACCTGCGTGCTGGCCAGCGGCACATCGGCCTGGCTGAAGCCCACGCAACCGGCCTCTGTCAGCTCGACCATTTCGGTCAAGGCTTCTCCCTGGAGTCCGCGGGTGAGCGCCCCCAGCGGGAACACCCGGGACTGGTGGAGTTTTTCGGCGCGGAACTTGAGCATCTCGACCAGACCGGGTTCGTCCAGCACCGGATCGGTATCCGGAGGACACACCAGGCTGGTCACGCCGCCTGCCACGGCGGCGGCGAGTTCGCTTTCGAGCATGCCTTCATGCTCGTGGCCGGGTTCGCGCAGGCGCGCCGACAAATCGATCAGGCCAGGCGCAACAATGCAGCCGGACGCATCGATGGTCTTGTTGGGCGTGAAGTCGGCGGGCGCCTCTGTCAGCGAAACAATGCGCCCGGCAACGATGGCGACATCCCCCACCGCGTCATGGCCGGATGCCGGATCCATCACCCGGCCGTTTTTGATCAGGATCTTCATCTTGTGTCTCCACCGCGGGTAAGCTGACAAGCTTGGGGGCGACCGTGCGCAGCGAAGGGTCGCCTCGGGCAGGCACAGCCCCTGCGGGCGGCAGCGAAACGCGCGCAGTGGCGAGCGTGGGGGCAAATGGTCATGCTTCGTTCCCCGCAACAATGCCCATCACCGCCATGCGCACGGCGATGCCGAAAGTGACCTGCGGCAGGATCACGCTCTGCGCACCATCCACCACCGCGGAGTCAATCTCGACGCCCCGGTTGATGGGACCGGGGTGCATGACGATGGCGTCGGGTTTGGCAAGCTGCAGCTTGGCAGGCGTCAAGCCAAAACTCTTGAAAAACTCCTGGCTGCTCGGCAGCAAGGCGCCGGACATGCGTTCGTTTTGAAGCCGCAGCATGATGATGACGTCGGCGCCCCGGATGCCCTCTTCGAGCGTGTGGCAGACACGCACACCCATCTGGGCCATGTCCGCAGGCACCAGGGTTTTGGGCCCGACCACGCGCACCTCCGGGCAGCCCAGCGTCGTCAGCGCGTGGATGTCCGAGCGCGCGACACGGGAGTGCAAGACATCACCGACGATGGCCACCGTCAGCTGGCTGAAGTCTTTCTTGTAGTGGCGGATGGTGTACATGTCCAGCAGCCCCTGCGTCGGGTGCGCATGGCGCCCGTCTCCGGCGTTGATCACATGCACATGCGGTGCCACATGCTGCGCGATGAGGTAAGGCGCACCCGACTCGCTGTGACGCACGACAAACAGGTCGGCCGCCATCGCGCTCAGGTTGGAGATGGTGTCGAGCAGGGACTCGCCCTTGGACGCCGATGAGCGGGCGATATCCAGGTTGATCACGTCAGCCGACAGGCGCGTGGCCGCGATCTCGAAGGTCGTGCGGGTGCGCGTGGAGTTTTCAAAAAACAGGTTGAACACACTCTTGCCGCGAAGCAGAGGCACCTTCTTGACCTCACGGTCACTGACGCTGACGAAGCTGGCCGCGGTGTCCAGGATTTGCGTCAGCGTGGCCCTGGGCAAACCCTCGATGGACAACAGGTGAATCAGTTCGCCGTTTTTGTTGAGCTGCGGATTACGTCGGTACAACATGTTCAAGCCTCTTCAGCAGACCGGCCGCCGGTCTGGGGGTTCATGGCGTCGCTCCTTGCACCTGAAAACTGAATAGTCCATCGTCGCTGCGCGCCAGGGACAGCGACTGGGCGGCTGGCAGGGCGACACGCGCGGCTGCAAAGTCGGCCTGGATGGGCAGTTCGCGTCCGCCCCTGTCCACCAGGACCACCAGCCTGACACTGGCCGGGCGTCCATAGTCAAACAACTCATTGAGTACCGCGCGGATGGTCCGTCCGGTGTACAGCACGTCGTCCAGAACGATCAGATCCGCGCCGTTGACATCAAAGGGCAGCACGGTCTGCCCACTGGCCGACAGGCCGCGTTGGGCAAAATCGTCACGATGCATGGCCGACGACAGGGTGCCGGCCTCCTCCGTCAGGCCCAGGTCGGTGCGCAGGCGCTCGGCCAGCCAGACCCCGCCTGATGCAACGCCCACCAGACGTGGTTTTCTGCCGGGACCCGCCAGCCATTGCTGCATGGCACGCAGCACCTCGCGGTACAGGCCCTCGGCGTCCAGCGTCAGGCTGCTCATGCCAGGCCCTGCCCGGGGTTGCGCGCACCCTGGTGCAACGCGTGAGGCTGCCGCATACTGCTCATGGAAGACTCCTTAAAAACTGCTGGAGGATTATGCAGGCAGACGCGGCATCGGCATCCGCCGCGCCCTGCGCCAGGGCTTCCGTGGTGCTGTAACGCTCATCCACCTCGAAAACCTGCAGCCGGAAACGGCCGCGCAGCTGGCGGGCAAACTTCAGGGCACGGCCGGTGTTTTCATGGCTGGCGCCGTCTGGGTGATACGGGATGCCCACAACCAGCGCGTCGGGCTGCCATTCCTGAATCGTCAGGGCAATCGCCTGGAAACGGGAATCGCCTTCAGCGGCGATGCTGCCGCGCGGTGTGGCCGTGCGTGTCAGCCGGTTCCCGGTGGCCACCCCGGTGCGTTTGAGGCCGAAATCGAAAGCGACGAATGTTTGCAGAGGGGCGGCCGTGACAGGCGGGGCCTGTGCCATCATGCGTGGCCAGCCTCCGGCGACAGCATCCAGCTTTCCAGGCCCAGCAAGCGCAAAGCCTTGTCGTACCGCTGCTCGACCGGCGTGTCAAAGATCAGCGACAAATCCGCTTCAACGGTCAGCCAGCTGTTTTCAGAAATTTCAGACTCCAGCTGCCCTTCTCCCCAGGACGAATACCCGAGCGAAACGAAGACCTTGCGCGGTCCGGCGCCGGTGGACAGCGCTTCCAGCACGTCTCTGGACGTTGTCATCTCCAGCCCGCCCGGAATCGTCATGGTCGATGCATAGACCGCCTCGCTGCCGGCCAGCATGCACTCATGCAGCACAAAGCCCCGCTCGGTCTGGACCGGGCCACCCTGGAAAACAGGAGACTCCGTCAGGTCGTCACGCCGCAGGGGCAGGGCGACCTTGTCGAACAGGCTTTTCAGGTTGATGTCGCTCGGCTTGTTGATCACGAGTCCCAGTGCGCCCCGGTCGCTGTGTTCACACATGTACACCACACTTCGGGCAAAAGCCTCATCGTCCAGACCGGGCATGGCGATCAGGAAGTGATGGGTGAGGTTGATCGGTGCAGAATCCATGGGCATGCGCTGATTTTACGCGCAGGGCGCCGGCGCTTGCGGAATAACCCCGCCTGCGGCCATCACCCGCCATGACAAATTTTTCCACCCATGAACAAGCAATACGACCGGGGTTTGATGTGGTTCCGCCGGGACTTGCGCGGCCAGGACAACGCGGCCCTGTACCACGCCCTCAAGACATGCCGCCAGGTTTTTTGCGTCTTCGTGTTCGACCGCGACATTCTCGACAGCTTGCCCCGCGCCGACCGCCGGGTCGAATTCATCCGCGAATCGCTGCTTGACCTGGATCGCCAGTTGCGCCAGCTCGCAGACCGCCATGGCGTCAGCGGTGCGGGTCTCATCACGCTTCATGGCCGGGCCGCCGAAGCCATTGCACAACTGGCTTCCAGCCTGGCGGTCAACGCGGTTTTTGCGAACCATGACGACGAACCGCAGTCACTTTTGAGGGACCAGCAGGCGGCGTCGGCCCTCGCGCAATCGGACACCGCCTTTCACACCTTCAAGGACCATGTGATTTTCGAACGGCAGGAAATCCTGACGCAGGCCGGGCGCCCCTACAGCGTCTTTACCCCGTACAAGAACGCCTGGCTGAAAAAAGTGGACGCCTTCTACCTGCGGGCCTACCCTGTGGACACACATGCTGCAGCGCTGGCGCCCTTGCCTGCGCCCCTGCGCGCACCCGTTCCGGAACTGGCCGCCTTGGGGTTTGAAGCCACCAATCTTGCCGCGCTGAAAATGCCCGTCGGCAGCTCAGGCGGCAGGCAGTTGTTCGATGAGTTCGTGGCACGCATGGACCAATACCACGTGACACGCGACTTTCCGGCGGTCAAGGGCCCGAGTTACCTGGGCGTGCACCTGCGCTTTGGCACGGTGTCCATCCGGGAACTGGCTGCCACGGCCCTGCGCATGCAGCAAGGAGGCAGTGAAGGCGCCCGGATCTGGCTCAGCGAACTCGTGTGGCGTGATTTTTATGCGCAGATCCTCAGCAACTTCCCGCATGTAGCCACCGCGTCCTTCAAGCCTGAATACGACGCTATCCAGTGGGAGCAGGGGGACGCTGCCCGCACGCTCTTTCACGCCTGGTGTGCGGGCCAAACCGGTTACCCGCTGGTCGATGCGGCGATGGCACAGATCAAGCAGACAGGTTATATGCACAACCGGCTGCGCATGGTGACTGCGTGTTTTCTGGTGAAGGACCTGGGCATCGACTGGCGCTGGGGCGAAGCCTATTTCGCCACACATCTCAATGACTTTGACCTGTCTGCCAACAACGGCGGCTGGCAATGGGCTTCAAGCAGCGGATGCGATGCCCAGCCCTACTTCCGGATATTCAACCCGGTCACCCAGAGTGAAAAGTTCGACGCCGGAGGCAAGTTCATCCGCAGGTATTTGCCGCAACTGGCGGGGCTCACCGGGACCGCTTTGCACAGCCCGTGGCTCGCAACGCCTGTCGAACTGTCCGCAGCCGGCATCGAACTCGGGAAGGACTATCCGCTTCCGGTGGTCAAACACGAGGAAGCGAGGGCGCTGACCCTGCTGCGTTATGCCCCTGTCAAAAAGGCCGCCTGAAATTCACGCTATGTTTTTTATAGCTGTATGCGCTTGCTGCGTAAGGGCTGGAGGCCGATTTTTCTTCAAGCCGCCAGCTCAGCGTTGCAGTAGTGACGAATCAGGCTGAGCAGTTCGTCTTCGGCGTAGGGCTTGCCAAGGTAGTGATCGACGCCGAGCTCCTTGGCATGTTCGCGGTGCTTCTCGGCGATCCGCGACGTGATCATGATGATGGGCAAGCTGCTCAGGCGCACGTCGCCGCGGATGTTGCGTGCCAGGTCGAAGCCGTCCATGCGCGGCATCTCGATGTCCGACAGCACCACGGTAGGCATTTCTTCCTGCAAGCGCTCAAGCGCCTGCAGGCCGTCTGCGGCCATGGCAACGCGGTAGCCCTCGCGTTGCAGCAGACGCTGGGTCACGCGCCGCACGGTGATGGAATCGTCCACCACGAGAACAAGCGGAATCTGCGGCGCCACCGGCATCGCCGGGGCCACAACCACGCTGGCGCCTTCTGACGGGCTGCCCGCCGGCTGCTCCAGCATGTGCGGCTCGGCGCTGTCGGAACTCCAGCCGCGCGCCTGCTGCCCATACACTGTAGCGAGCGCCACCGGGTTGTAGATCAGCACCACCGCGCCCGAGGCCAGCACCGACATGCCCGCCAGACCCGGCAGCCGCGACAGCTGGGGGCCCAGATTCTTCACCACCACCTCCTGGTTGCCCAGCACCTCATCAACGTGCAAGGCGATGCGCTGCGCGGCGCTCCGGAAAATCACCACGGGTGCGGTTTTGCCCTGAGGCTCGTTGCTGCGGCGCGAGGCCTGCAGCAGTGCACCTGACCAGAAGAAGGGCACACTCTCGCCGGCCACATCCAGCACACCGCTGTTGTAGGCCTGCTGCAGATCCCTGGCGGAAATCCGGCGGACGGTCTCCACCACGTTGGCGGGCACGCCCACCGAGGAGCCGCCCGCGCGCAGCATGACCACCTGCGTCACCGCTGTGGTCAGTGGCAGCACCAGCTTGAAGTTGGTGCCCTGGCCCGCCACGGTGGTGGTCTCGATCCTGCCACCCAGCGCATTGACTTCGGAGCGCACGACGTCCATGCCAATGCCGCGGCCGGCCAGTTCCGTGACCTGCGAAGCCGTGGAAAACCCGGGCATGAATATCAGGTTGGCAGCTTCATCGTCGCCGATTTGCTGGCCCGCTGCGATCAGACCGGAGGCCGCGGCCTTCTCGCGAATACGTTGCAGGTTCAAGCCCGCCCCGTCATCGCGGAACTCCACGGATACGTCGTTGCCCGACTGCTGAACGCTCACGGTGATGAGCCCACTGGCGTCCTTGCCGGCGCCCGTGCGGGCTTCGGGGTCTTCGATGCCATGCGCCACGCAATTGCGAAGCAGATGCTCAAACGCCGGTGTCATGCGGTCGAGCATGCCACGGTCCATCTCAATGGTGCCGCCCTGCAGATCCAGCCGCACCTGCTTGCCGGTTTCTTTGGATGCCTGCCGCACCACCCGGTAGAGGCGCTCCGAAATGCCCTCAAACTCCACCATGCGGGTGCGCAGCAAGTCGCGCTGCAGCTCGCGGGTCTGGCGAGCCTGCGCGATCAGGTCGTCCTCGGTTGCTTCCACCGTGCGCTGCAAGGTGCGCTGAACGGTTGCCACGTCGTTGACGGACTCCGCCATCATGCGTGTGAGTTCCTGAACACGGGTAAACCGGTCGAACTCCAGCGGATCAAATCCGAGCTGCGCTTCCTTGGCCTGTTGCAGACGGGACTGCATCTGTGTTTCCGAATGCAGTTCAACGTCCCGCAACTGCGAGCGCAGGCGGTTCAGGTTGCCGCTGAGGTCGTTGAGCGAGCCACGCAACTGGTTCAGTTCAGCTTCAAGGCGCGAGCGTGTAATCATCACTTCACCGGCCTGGTTGACCATGCGGTCAAGCAACTGCGAACGCACACGGATAGACCCCGACGCCGACGGACGCAAAGGTTGCAACGCGGTCGCCTGCGCCATCGACATGGCCACCTTGCGCCCCGCCGCGGGCACCACGGCCGACCCGTTCGTGCCGGCCATTTCTTCCTGCGCGGCGCCAACATCCTGCGCCGACAACGGCTGCAGCGATTCAGGGGTGTCTGCGGCGCCGGCGTGCCGCAAGGCCTCGAAGTTCGCCTGCATGCTGTCAAAGGTCGCCAGCAGGGAATCGAAGTCCTGCGAGGCGGCAGCATCCGAGCCCATGTGTTCAATATCGGACTCGATGCGGTGGGCCATTTCCCCCAGGCGCATGGCTCCGGCCAACCTGGCACTGCCCTTGAGCGTATGCAAGGCCCGCAACACCTCATTGCGCGCGCCCAAATTGTCTGGCCGCGCCGACCACTGCCGCAGCGCAGCAGCCAACTGCGGCATCAGTTCGGCGCCTTCTTCTTCAAAAATCGGAAACAGGTCGGGGTCGATCGCGTCCACCGCATCGAATTCATCGTCGATGTCCTCGGTAAAAGCAGACGAGGAAGACGCACCCGTCGCTCCGGAAGCAGGTACCGCAACCTCAGTCTCAGCCTCAGCCGCCAGAACGGTGGGCGTCGCGCTTTCCACGGGTGCCGTTTCTTCCGCGCTTGGGGAGACCCGCACCGGCGGACTCGTTACCGCACTGATGATGAATTTAGCGGGGGCCGCCGCGACCGCAGACGGTGATGTCGCGGCAGCAGCAGGGTCCGGTGCATCTCCGCTTTCGGCAGAGGCCAGGCCGGCAGGTTCCGAGGCACGTTCCGAAAAATCGATGTCACGCAAAGCCTGCAGGATCTTGGGGTCCGGCTGCTTGAGAAAGCCGGCTGCAAACTGGTGCAACAGGCGCCGGATATCTTCAGCCGCATCGATAAACAACTGGCCATTTCTGAACCCGCCATCTCCGGGTTGAACCTGCGATTGCTGCAGGGCATGCTCAAGTGCGCGAGCCATTTCGGAGAGGGCATCAAACCCGACCGTTGATGAGCTCCCCGCCAGCGAGTGGGTCAGCGCCAGGGGCGAATCCCCGATGGGCTGGCCCCGCTCCATGCTCCACTCCGTGATCTCCGTTACCAGCCGGCGAGACCATTCGTCGGCCTCATTGAGATAGACGTTGTACAGCGGAATGCCAATACGCAGCGACCCGATGACCTTGACTTGCTCGTCCCCGGATGTTTCCATGGTGGCTGACTCGCCAAAGTCTTCAAAGCTCACTGGAAGCTCGGTGTGGGGCGCCTGGGCAGGAGCATCCGGCGGCTGTGGCGTAAAGTCAAAAACAAGGTCTGCATCAGCCGCTGGTTCTGCCTGCAGGGCGGGCGCTACAGCTTCCGTCTCGGCCGCAGATGGCGCCAGAAAATGCGCATCAAAATCAGTGTCCGACAACTCGACCGCGTCGGCTTGTGCAGCCGCTTCAGGTGCTGGCTCCCCAAGGTCCAGCTCGAACACGACATCAGAGGACGCCGCAGCAGGGGTGGGTGAAACGGCCGGGGCGCCGGACAGCGCCGACAAACTGTCAAAATCGATGCCCTGGATCTGATCCAGCGATTGCTCGGGTCCGGTTTCCAACGACACCGGTGCCGGTGCCGGTGCCTCATCGATTGAAAAGTCAAAATCGAAGTCCGTTCCCCCCTGCGGAACAGCCTCTGTCCCAGCCTCGGCCGGGACTTGTCCCTCTGATTGCGACAAGGCGATGGCTAAAAACCGCCCTTCGGTACGCATGGCGTCGGCGCTCGCGCGGAAAGGTGCGGCTTTCCGCGCAGCATCGCGGTTGGCGGAAATATCATCGATCCACGACGCAAAGCCCGTCATGGCCTGAACGCACAGCGCACGCAGCATGTCGTCTGAAGGTTTCTGGTCAGCCAGCCAGCTGTTGAGCAGTTGCTCCATGGACCAGGCTGCTTCGCCAAACTCGTTCAGCCCCACCATGCGGGAACTGCCCTTGAGCGTGTGAAACGCCCGGCGCAACACCGTCATCTCGCCCACATCACCCGGGTCACTCTCCAGCGCCGCGAGCGCGGCCTGCCCCTGTGCCGAAACCTCGCGGGCTTCCTCCAGGAAGATGTCCCGCAAATCGTCTTCTTCGAATTCCTGGGACGCTGTGGCCGCCACAACCGGGGCCGGCGCCGTCGCTGCAACCAGATCGGTCAGCGGACGGGTGTCGGCCTGAACGCTGTCCGCCACAGCCGCAGCCGCATTGCGGGCCGTTTGCGCCAGCCCGGGCTGATCTGCCAATGCGGCATGGGTTGCAAGCACATCCAGTTTGACGCTGAGATTTTCAGCCGATGCGCCTGCCGCAGCGTCGTGAACCACAGACAGCACTTCACGGGAGAGCTCGCCATATGCAGCACCCGAAACCTCGGCATGGGGAGCGGCCTGGCTGCGCCCCATCAGCGGCTTGAGTTCACCCTTGGCATCGTCGTAAACGAATAGTTTTTTGGCCAGCGCCGGCTGGTAGTTCAGCATGTCAATCAGGAAACTCAAGGCGCCGAGATTGTTGCCCAGCTGGTCAAACGTGCCCGCAGCGCGGGCCAGTTGCTCGTCCACCTCGGTCACCAGCATCTGCTCGACGCTCTCCCTCATCCTCAACACCGCCTGGGAAGCCTGATCCAGACCCAGCACGGACAACACGCCCCGCATCTGCGACAACTGCCCCGGAACCGCCGACAGCACCGTCTTGTCCTGCGGGTTGCGGAAGAAAAGATCAAGAGACTTTTCCAACTCACTGAGTGCAATCCGCAGCTCGCCCACCACACTGCCCATGGTCTGCTTGTCGCTGACGCGCCGATACAACTCCTCCATCCACGCTTCCATCGGCTGTGCGAGGCCGCCGTTGCGAACACCTTCCAGGCGCTCGGCGAGGCGTGCGGTCTTCACGGTGAGCTGGGGATCGTTCGGATCGAGGTCGTCAAACGCGGCTTCCAGATAAAGGACCGCCGTCGCCACTTCAAGCGCGAGTTCAATCGGTGGCGCCTGGCCGGACCGCACCGTCGCGTCGATCACGCGGGACAGGGCTTGCGCCAGCGGTTCGCTGGGCGGATGCAGCTTGACCAGCGAATCCGTCACCAGACTGAACTGGTCGGCCACATTCTTGAATTTGCCCACGTCTCCGGCAGTCAACGATGACCATGTTTCCTTCGCAGAAACGATCCGCTTCCTGGCCTGGG
Organism: uncultured Polaromonas sp.; assembly: GCA_965650045.1. Lineage (GTDB taxonomy): Bacteria > Pseudomonadota > Gammaproteobacteria > Burkholderiales > Burkholderiaceae_C > Polaromonas. The sequence goes on along the minus strand of CBFGNA010000001.1, from coordinate 18,608 downwards.
CCAGCAAAGCCGGATCAAAGCGGCCAAACTGCACCGCTTCGTAGTCGACTGGCTTGAAGCGGGCCAGACCATAACTCGCGCGAACGGCGGAAAGCACTGGCGCGTCACCGGCCCTGGCGGGCACAGCCTGCGAACAGAAGAACAACAGGTCCAGGGCCAGACGGTCCGACGCATCGGTGCTGCCTTTTGCAAAAGATGCGTACTGCAGCAGGATGCGCGAGGCTGCGCGCTTGATGTGAAGATCAACCCGCAGGAGGCCGTGCGCCAGACCCTCAAAGTAGCCCGCTGCGATTTTCCAGAAGGCCCGGGGCTCACTGCCCGACTGGGCCTTCGCAAAACCCAGACACATGTCCCTGAAACTTTGGGCCGCTTGGGCGTCTCCCGTGCGCATGATCTTCAGAACCAGCTGGTCCAGAACCTGCCTCGATGCGTCGTCGTAAGCACGCGCCCCGACCGACAAATCCATGACGGGTTCGATCCATCGCATATCGAACACCCAGAGGTCGGCGGGGTGGATGCGGTCAGCGCCAACAAGCGTCTGCACATCGCGGTATTGCGGAAACAGGGAGACGGCAGAAACCGGCTTGTCGGCCAGAACCCCTTCGAGGTATTCGGTGAGGGCAAAACTCGCGAGTTCGACCTTGGTCGCAGCGTCCTGGCTGCAGAGCTCCGGGCGCTGAATGAACTTCTGCACCGCCGCCTCCATGGACCGCAGAAGCAGCGCAGGCGCGCCAAGACCGACCATTTCCAGCGCGCCCACGGCCTGGTGCAACTGCTGACGCGCAATGCGCAACTGGCTCGCGTCCAGCGCGGCCAAATCCGAACCTCGCGCCAGTTCAGCATCGCGGACAAACCGCTTCAGGGCCTTGGCTGATCCATCGAGCGACTTCCGCAGTTCATCCAGTACCCAGGCCAGCGGGCCCAGGTCATTGACAGCCACGTCCACCTCAGCGGCTGTTGAATTCAGGTCGTTCGATTGCATAGATGGCAGGCCGGTTCATAAATCGGATGACGGACGAAGCACACGCGCCGCTTCAGGCAATCTTGAATCGCGACACCGATTGCCGAAGCTCCTCTGCCATGCGCGACAAATCGCGCACCTGCTGTGCGGTTGAACGGGTACCCTCTCCCGTCTGCTCTGTCACCGCAAAAATGTGCTGGATGTTCCCGGCCACCACGTTGGCCGATTCCGCTTCGCGGGACGCCGAGGCAGAAATCTGCTCAATCAGGTCGGCGAGCCGGCGTGACACCAGGTCAATCTCGGACAGTGCGGTACCGGCGCTGTCTGACAGCTTGGCCCCTTCGACCACACCCTGTGTCGAGCGTTCCATAGCGGCCACCGCATCCTGCGTGTCGGTCTGAATCGCTTTCACCAGCGCAGAAATCTGGCGCGTCGCATCGGCGGAGCGCTCGGCCAGTCGCTGCACCTCCTCCGCCACCACAGAGAAGCCCCGTCCGGCTTCACCGGCAGACGCCGCCTGAATGGCGGCGTTGAGCGCCAGCACGTTGGTTTGTTCGGTAATGTCGGAAATCAGCTCGGTGATCTCGCCAATCTCCTGGGAAGATTCACCGAGCCGTTTGATCCGCTTGGAGGTTTCCTGAATCTGGTCGCGAATCGAGTTCATACCGCCGATCGCGTTCTGCACAGCCTGCAGCCCCGATTCGGCAGCAGTCAGGGACTGGCGCGCCACCTGGGAAGACTCCTGCGCCTGACTGGACACCTGGTTGATTCGGGTCGCCATGTCAAGCACGGACTGGCCGGTCTCGCGAATCTCGCGCAACTGCTCAGTCGAAGCGGCCAGCAGTTCGGTCGAGGTACTCTCCACCTGCGCCGTGGTTTGTGCCACGCGGGTCGCCGTGTTTTGCACGTTACCCACAAGCTGTCGCAACTCCTCCACCGTGTAATTCACCGAGTCGGCAATAGCGCCAGTGATGTCTTCGGTCACCGTGGCCTCCTGGGTCAAATCCCCCTCGGCGACTGTTTGCAACTCGTTCATCAGCCGCAAAATGGCTGCCTGGTTGGCGTCGTTGACGCGCTTGGCGTCCTGCTCCTGCCCCTTGGCTTCCAGACGCTGGCTTTCAGCAACACCCTGACGCTGCCGGCTGTCCAGCACCTGCAAACGCGCCAGGCCTGCCGCGCACAGGAGCGCAAAGGCCGCCGCAATCGCCAGCGTGGTCAGAGCGCCAACACCCAGACCTGTCTGGGAAGAAAGTTTGCTCTGGATATCCTCCAGGCCACGGCGCAGGGATTCACTGTCGGAAATGATCGACGCCTGGGCCTCGCGCGCAGACACCAGGCCCTGCAGGTTGCCCAGAATCGCGCCAGCCTGAACACGTGTCTGCTCGTACAGCGCCATCAAGGCGTCCAGACGCTCCCGTGTTTGCGGATCCTTCGAACCCGTCAACCGGAGTTCGGGGCTGCCTTCCTGCAGCCCCTGGGCGATTTCCTTGAAAGAGTTCAAGTCCTTGCCAAGCAGGAACACGGCTTCGGGGCTCACACCCTCCATGGTCAGGAATTCGTTGGCAGATTTACCAATCCGTTGCGTCAACATCACGAGCTGGCCAGCGGCGGAAATCTCGGCGGGCGCGGCATTTTGCTGCAGCTTGAGCGAAGACACGGTTTCCGCAATTTCAAGCAGGTCTGACGATTGGCGGTTGATGGTGCGAAGGGCGTTTCCCACCTGCGTCAAAATGGCCTGTTGCCCCATCACGGTGGAAGCGTTCTTCTCGGCACGCTCCATGAGAGGCGTCACGGTGTCGACATCCGGTTGCAGCTCGGGAGACACGGGCTCAAGACGCAGCGAGGCTTCACCAGACTTCAGGCCACGCACCGTCTTGGCCAGAACGTCGGAGCTTTCACGCACGTCAGGAAAGGCCTGGGCGCTGCCCACCAGCGCCTGGGAGACTGATTTTGCGAGGCGCTGCGACTGCATCAGCGACTGACCCGTTGCCGCCACCTGTTGCGCCACCTGATCCGCCTGGTTCAGCGCCACAAAAGTCACGGAGGCCAGCACCACCACCGCAAAACCCAGCAAAACCACAAGAATCTGCTGGTGCGCACCCATGCGGCGGCGGCCCAGAATCGGCAGCGCCAGCAATTCAACATTTTCAGGGGCGTCGTCGTTGTTCAGGCTTTCAGGCCCGGCACCGGCGTCTTCGGCCGCGATGGATGCCGTCATGCTGCTCGAAGGACTCATGGCGCCTGTCGCCAGCGGATCGACGGACATGTCGAGTGAGACATCATCCATGCTGTCCTGTGGCGCAGCGGGCTTTGTTTTGAACAGCTTCTGGATCGAGTCAATGACAGACATGGTGAGCCTTCCGGGGAAAAACGTGAACGCGCTATGCGCTGATGGTCAAAAAATGGGCTTGCTGCGCGAGCGACTGCAGGTTGATTTCCTGCCAGGTGGCGCCGTTGGCGTCCACATAGCTGTGGCCAAAAAATTCGGGGGCTTCCGGCAACTTTTCAGCAAAGTCGGTAAAGGCTTCCGGATTACGCAGGCCTGCAAGCTTGTCGATCTGCAGCGCGCAGTTGATTTCAAGCGCACTGTTGAGCGCCACCAGCCTGGACTCCGTACGCGCCATCTCGCTGCGCGGCGGAGGCATTTTCCCTGTCACAAAACTCGCCAGATCGACAATGCCGTACAAGCCGCCACGCAAGTTCGCCACGCCCGCAAACCACGCCTGTGTATAGGGCACATTCTGCGCACTGACCCAGGGAAAGATTTCGCCGGACTGATTCAGCGGAAACAGGTACTTGTCGCCCCCGGCCTCCACAGCGAGCCAGGAAGCCGAAACACCCTGTGTCTTGGCGGCTTGCAGCCTGTCGGCCAGGCGGCTTTGCAGTTCTCTGAGTGCTTGTCGATTGGCCATGCTTCAGTGGTATCGGTGAAGAGTCAGCCGAGCGCCTTGATTTTGGCCATCAAGTCGTCGGCATCCACCGGTTTGGTGATGTAGTCCTTGGCGCCCTGGCGCATACCCCAAACCCGGTCGGTCTCCTGATTTTTGCTGGTGCACATGATGATGGGCACATCGGCATACAGGGGATCGCGTGTGATGGCGCGCGTGAGCTGAAAACCATTTTGCCCGGGCATGACCACGTCCATCAGGATCAAATCGGGTTTTTCTTCGGCAAGCCGACGAAAGGCGTCTTCCGCGTTCTCAGCGGTTTTCACCGAAAACCCGTTCTTGCCGAGCAAATCGGTCATGAACATCAGTTCGGTTTTGGAATCGTCCACGATCAGAATTTTTTTGATTGCCATTACGCTACTCCTTGTTTTGCACTGCCCAGTTCCTGCACGGTATGAAGCAACTGGTCTTTGGTAAACGGCTTGGTCAGGTAGTCCTGGGATCCGACCATCCTGCCCCTTGCCTTGTCGAAAACGCCGTCTTTGGAAGACAGCATCACAATCGGAACGGTTGAAAATTTGGGGTTGCGCTTGATGATCGCGCAAGTCTGGTAGCCATCGAGGCGCGGCATCAGAATGTCGCAAAAGATGAGGTCGGGCAGATAGTCATTGACTTTGGAGAGAGCATCAAAGCCGTCTTCAGCGAGCAGCACCTCGTGGCCACCCTGCTTCAGGAATATCTCTGCGCTGCGCCGGATGGTGTTGCTGTCATCGATGACCAATACCTTGAGGCCTGAACTGGGAATACTCACTGACTGTGCTCCTTATAACGCGCAGGTTCCAGACGGATATCTGCTGCGCGCCTGTTTAGACAACCGGCCTGGCCTCTCAGATTTCAACCATTTCAAAGTCTTCTTTTCGCGCTCCGCACTCAGGGCAGGTCCAGTTCATCGGAACCTGGGACCACGGCGTACCGGCTGCAATGCCGTGCTCCGGCGCACCCGTCGCTTCGTCGTAAATCCACCCACAAATTAAACACATCCAGGTCATTGTTTGAGTCACAGCTTAAGTTGCCTTCGAATAGAATGCAACAATTGTATCGAGGCGGCGTTGCTTATTCGCGTACAGGTCAAAATCGAGCCTATGGCAAACCCCAACCCACCTCCTTTGGACGCCGCGCAAATCGAAACAGAGGATGGCGAAACAGCTCCCGCTTGCGTCATGAGCTTCAATGCCAGCGACCCCAGCGGAGCAGGCGGACTGACGGCAGACATCAGCGCCATCACCTCGGCCGGCGCCCATGCGCTGGCCGTTGTCACTGGCGCTTATGTGCGAGACACCGCAGAAATTTTTGACCACATTTCTTTCGATGAAGAGGCCGTGACCGAACAGGCACGCACCGCACTCGAAGACATGCCCGTCAGCGCGATCAAGGTCGGCTTTGTAGGCAACCCGGAAAACATCAGCGCCATCGCTGAGATCGCTTCGGACTATGCCGACGTTCCCCTGATTGCCTACATGCCCAACCTGTCGTGGTGGAACGAGGAAACCATCGACAATTACCTCGATGCTTTCCGTGAGCTGCTGCTGCCGCAGACCACGGTGCTTGTTGGCAACCACAGCAGCCTGTGGCGCTGGTTGGTGCCCGACTGGGCCGGCGACAAAAGCCCGTCGGCCCGCGACATTGCCAAGGCGGCTGCCGAATTCGGCGTTCCCTACACACTGGTCACCGGCATCCCCCTGCCGGACCAGTTCATTGACAACGTGCTGGCCACACCTCAAGCCGTCCTCTACAGCGAAAAATTCGAGCGATTCGAAGCCGTGTTTGCAGGCGCCGGCGACACACTGACCGCCGCCATGACAGCGCTGCTGGCAAATGGCCACAACCTGCAAGCCGCCACCAGCGAAGCCCTGACCTACCTCGACCACAGCCTGGATGCGGGCTTTCACCCGGGCATGGGGCACATCGTGCCGGACCGCCTGTTCTGGGCGCAGACCGACACCGATACGGAAGACGGGGACGACGAGACCACAGATCCGGATGCAGCGCCGTCCCTGCCTTCTTTTGACATACCGACCAATGGCACCAAGCATTAATTCCGATACTTCACGCAACGCGCTTTTGTTCGAACGCGCCCGCAGACTGATTCCCGGCGGTGTCAATTCCCCGGTGCGCGCGTTCAAGGCCGTCGGCGGCACCCCGCGTTTTGTCCAGCGCGCGCAGGGCGCCTACTTCTGGGATGCCGATGGCCAGCGCTACATCGACTACATCGGCTCCTGGGGACCCATGATCCTCGGGCACGGCCATCCGGCGGTGGTCGAAGCGGTTCAGAAGGCGGTGCTCGAAGGCTTTTCCTATGGGGCGCCCACCGAGCGCGAAGTTGAACTGGCCGAGGAAATCGTCAAGCTGGTTCCCTCCATCGAGATGCTTCGACTGGTCAGCTCCGGGACCGAAGCCGGCATGAGCGCCATCCGGCTGGCCCGGGGTGCGACAGGCCGAAGCAAGATCATCAAGTTCGAAGGTTGTTATCACGGCCATGCCGACGCCTTGCTGGTCAAGGCCGGCTCGGGGCTGGCGACCTTCGGCAACCCAACCAGCGCCGGCGTGCCGCCCGAGGTGGTGCAGCACACGCTGGTCCTCGAATACAACCACATCGGCCAGCTGGAAGAAGCTTTCGCCCAGCATGGCAGCAGCACCGCCTGCCTGATCATCGAGCCGATTGCCGGCAACATGAACTTTGTGCGCGCCAGCCTGCCTTTCATGAAGCGCTGCCGCGAACTCTGTTCCCAACATGGTGTGCTGCTGGTGTTTGACGAAGTCATGACGGGGTTTCGTGTGGCGCTCGGCGGCGCGCAAAGCGTCTATGCCCAAAGCATTCCCGGCTTCAAACCCGACATGACGGTACTCGGCAAGGTGATTGGCGGCGGCATGCCGATGGCGGCGTTTGGCGGCACCCGGGCCGTCATGGAACAACTCGCGCCGCTGGGGCCTGTGTACCAGGCTGGAACGCTTTCAGGCAATCCGGTGGCGACCGCCTGCGGCTTGGCGACACTGCGCGAAATCTCGAAACCCGGCTTTTATGAAGCATTGGGGCAACACACGCGCCGCCTGACCGAAGGCCTCAGCACCGCGGCCGCACGGGCCGGGGTTGACTTCTGTGCGGACAGCGAAGGGGGCATGTTCGGCTTCTTTCTGCTGGACCGGTTGCCGCAGAACTACGCCACCGTGATGACCACCGACGGCCCTGCCTTCAACCGCTTTTTCCACGCCATGCTGGACAAGGGTGTGTATTACGCACCGGCGCTGTATGAAGCGGGTTTTGTCAGCGCGGCGCATACGGCTGCTGACATCGACGCCACGGTCGAGGCGGCTGCGCAGTTTTTTGCCGGGCACTGAACCGCAGAGAACCAGAGAGCTGGCTGCGAGCCGCGCCTGCAAAAAACAGTCGCGTGCCCGTCGCCGCCTAGGGAATCCCACGGTAACCCACCGCAGAAATTTTTTGCACAATAACCCCCATGAAAATCACCTCCCTCCCCTTTAACGCAGCCCGCGCACTGGCCATCACCGCCTTCGCTGCCGTGGCTTTGTCCTCCACCGTCACCACCGCGCAGGCCCAGCCCAAGATCATGCGCATCATCGTGCCGTATGCCCCCGGGGGTCCGATCGACGTCACTGCCCGCCTGATGGCCGAACGCGTGAAGGACTCGCTGGGAACGGTGATCATCGAAAACCGTCCGGGCGCCGGTGGGAACATCGGCGTCGATGCCATCGCCAAGGCCGCGCCCGACGGCATGACCATCGGCATCGCCGCGGTGGCGACCCACGCCATCAACCCTTGGCTGTACAGCAAGATGCCCTACAACGCGGCGACTGACTTTGCGCCCATCACCCAGATGCTGCGGGTGCCCAATGTGCTGGTGATCAATGCTGATACCGCCAAGCGCCTGAACATCAACACCCTGGCCGACCTCATCAGCTATGCCAAAGCCAACCCCGGCAAGCTCAACTACGGTAGCGGCGGCAACGGCAGTGCAGGCCATCTGGCCGGTGAAATGTTCAAGGCCCAGGCCGGCATCTTTGCGGTGCACATTCCCTACAACGGTGGCAACCCGGCCCAGCTTGCGCTGCTGAGTGGGCAAGTCGATTTCAACTTTGACAACCTCGCTACCGCTTCAGCCAACATCAAGGCGGGCAAACTCAAGGCACTGGCAGTGACCACCGCCAGCCGCAGTGCGGTCTTGCCCGAGGTTCCGGCTGTGGCGGAGACCCTCAAGGGGTTTTCGATTGACACCTGGTGGGGTCTGGTGGCGCCAGCAGCCACGCCCAAGGATGTGGTCGCCAAGCTGAACCAGGCCTTTGTCGCCGCACTGAATTCGCCCGAAGCGAAGACCCGGTTTGCGTCCCTGATGGCCGAACCCGTGGCCAACACGCCCGAGCAGTTCGGCGCCTTCATGAAGGCCGAGCTCGCAAAGTATGAGAAGGTGGTCAAGGCTTCCGGCGCGCGGGTGGACTGACTGGTTCAGAGGATTTTCAGAGGATTTTTGAGCTCCGGCCCTGACGTGGCCAGCGCCATCAGCTATCCAATCTATAGCGCCCACCCCGTTGCTGAACGCTTGGTCTGCGGGCGTACGGGGTGCAAAGCTTCCATGCGGCCGAGCCCCGGGGCTCACATCCGGCAGCTGCCCCTGCTATGAATTCAATAGCTGCTCGCGCCCGTCCGGTAAGGGCTGGAGGCCAAAAACACTTGAAAACTCATTCGCCAAGGTAAGCAGCCCGAACGCGCGGGTCGTTCAGCAGCTCCTTCGCGTCACCGTTCATGGTGACAACGCCCGACTCCATCACATAGCCCCGGTCGGCGATGCCCAGCGCACGGCTGGCGTTCTGCTCGACCAGCAGAACGGTCACGCCGCGTGCTGACACGTCCTTCACCACCTCGAAAATCTTGTCGACCATGATGGGCGACAGGCCCATCGACGGCTCGTCGAGCAGCAGCACGCGCGGCCGGCTCATCAGCGCCCGGCCCATGGCCAGCATCTGCTGCTCGCCGCCGCTCATGGTGCCGGCGAGCTGGTCCTTGCGTTCGCGCAGGCGCGGAAAAATGGTGAACATCTTCTCAATGTCCTCGGCGATGCCGGCTTTGTCATCCCGGATGTAGGCGCCCATCTGCAGGTTCTCGGTGATGGTCATGCGGGTGAACACGCCACGGCCCTCGGGCACCATGGCCAGTCCGTCCTTGACCAGGTCCCAGGCGCCCTTGCCCTTGATGCTTTTGCCCAGGTACTCAATGTCACCGTCGGCCAGCGGCAGGGTGCCGGTGATGGCTTTCATGGTGGTGGTCTTGCCGGCGCCATTGGAGCCGATCAGCGTGACCAGTTCGCCTTCGTGGACTTCAAAATCAACGCCCTTGACCGCCTTGATGCCGCCGTAAGCGACCTTCAGTCCCGTCACCTTGAGGAGTGTGTTTGGCATGCTGCTTTTCCCCTTCAATGACCGGTGCCCAGATAGGCGCTGATCACTTTTTCGTTTTTCTGCACCTCCGACGGCAGCCCTTCGGCGATCTGCTTGCCGTAATCAAGCACCGTGACACGGTCACACAAGCCCATCACCAGCTTGACGTCATGCTCGATCAGCAAGATGGTGCGGTTGTCCTGGCGGATCTGGTCAATCAATTCGCGCAGCTGCACTTTCTCGGTCGCGTTCATGCCCGCGGCCGGCTCGTCAAGCGCGATCAGTTGCGGATCGGTTGCCAGCGCGCGGGCGATCTCCAGGCGGCGCTGATCGCCGTAGCTCAGGGTGCGCGCCTTGAAGTCGGCGTATTTACCGATGCCCACATAGTCCAGCAGTTCCTGGGCACGTTTGGCAATGGCTGCTTCCTCGGTCTTGAAGCCGGGGGTGCGCAATACCGCGCCGATCAAACCGGATCTGGTGCGGATGTGTCGCCCGACCATGACGTTCTCCAGCGCGGTCATGTCGGCGAACAGCCGGATGTTCTGGAAAGTGCGGGCGATACCGGCCTTCGCCACTTCGTGTACCGCGGACGGTTTGTAGGGCTTGCCGGCCAGCTCAAAGCTGCCGCTGTCGGGCGTGTAGAGGCCGGTCAGCACGTTGAAGAAGGTCGTCTTGCCGGCGCCGTTCGGGCCGATCAGTCCGTACACCTGGCCGCGTTCGATGTGGATACCCACGTCGCTGAGGGCTTGCAGGCCGCCAAAACGTTTGGAGACGCCGGAGACTTTGAGAATGGTTTCGCTCATGGCCATTCCTTAGGGATTGATGGACTGGATGGGATCGGGACCGACCGGCTTGTTCAGCGACTTGCCGTGGTCAGGTGCCGGCCACAAGCCGCGCGGGCGTGACAGCATGATCACGATCATGGCCAGCGCGATCAGCAACTGCCGCAAAATGGCGGCGTCGAGGCGCCCGCCTGTCATGGCTTGCAGCGGGCCGGCCACATGGCGCAACACCTCGGGCAGTGCCGCCAGCAGCAAGGCACCGAGAATCACGCCGGGCAGGTGGCCAATACCACCCAGCACCACCATGGCGACAATCATCACCGACTCCATCAGGCTGAAAGACTCGGGCGAGACAAAACCCTGAAAGGCAGCAAACATGGAACCGGACACGCCACCGAACGTGGCGCCCATGCCGAAAGCCAGCAGCTTGAGGTTGCGCGTGTTGATGCCCATGGCCTTGGCCGCGATTTCGTCCTCGCGGATCGCCATCCAGGCACGGCCTATGCGCGAGTTCTCCAGCCGGTGGCAGATCACCACCGAGACGATCACCAGCGCCAGGAACAGGTAGTAATACATGGATACCGACGTCACTTCGATACCGAAGAGGTGATGCGTTTTGCCGAGGTCAAAACCAAAAAACGTGATCGAGTCGATCTGGCTGATGCCTTTGGGCCCATTGGTCAGATTGATGGGGCGGTCCAGGTTGTTCAGGAACACGCGGATGATCTCGCCAAAACCCAGGGTGACAATCGCCAGGTAGTCACCGCGCAGCTTCAGCGTGGGCGCGCCCAGAATGACACCGAACAGACCGGCCAGTGCCGCCGCCAGCGGGATCACGGCCCATATCGGCAGGTGCAGGCCACCCGGAAAAGCGGCCGCCACGGCGGGGAAGGCATCGGCCAGGTGCGGCGAACCCAGCAGTGCAAACAGATAAGCGCCAACTGCGAAGAAAGCCACGTAACCCAGGTCCAGCAGTCCGGCGTAGCCGACCACGATGTTCAGGCCCAGCGCCAGCAGCACATACAGCAAGGCCATGTCAACGATGCGCACCCAGGCATTGCCGCCCTGCTGCAGCAGCAGGGGCAGGATCAGCATGGCAAGCGCTGCCACCAGAAAGCTCAGGAGCCGGTGTTTTTTCATCATGATGTGCTCCTTTTCCCTCTAGGCCCGATCCGCCACCCGCTCACCGAGCAAGCCGGAGGGCCGCAAGGTCAGCACAAAAATCAGCACCACAAACGCAAAAATGTCCGAGTACTGGCTGCCCAGCACACCGCCGGTCCAGGTGCCCAAGTAACCACCGCCTATAGATTCGATCAGCCCCAGCAAAATGCCCCCCAACACGGCGCCGCCGAGGTTGCCGATGCCGCCGAACACCGCTGCAGTAAAGGCCTTGAGCCCGGGCAAAAAGCCCATGGTGTGTTGCACCGTGCCGTAGTTGGAGGCGTACATCACGCCAGCCAGCGCCGCGAGCACCGCGCCGATGATGAAGGTGGCCGAGATCACGGTGTCGGGCTTGACACCCATCAGGGCCGCCACGCGCGGGTTCTCGGCGGTGGCCCGCATGGCGCGGCCCAGCTTGGTGTAGTTGACCAGGTACATCAGCACGGACAACGACACGACCGTGGCACCCAGGATGAAAATTTGTGTGACCGTGATCACGGCGCCGCCCATGTGCAAGGGCTCGGACGGCAGCAAGGTCGGGTAGGGCTTGTAGTTGGGCTTCCAGATGATCATGGCCAGGGTTTGCAGCAAGATGGACATCCCGATGGCAGTGATCAGGGGCGCCAGCTTGGGTGAGTTGCGCAAGGGCCGGTAAGCGACTTTTTCAATGGCGAAGTTGAGCGCGCCGCACACCACGAAGGCAATCAGCAGGGAGATCACCAGGATCAACCACCCCGGCGTTCCGGGCATGGCTTCCTGCATCCAGACAATGATGGTCCAGCTGGTCAGCGCACCCACCATCAGCACCTCACCGTGCGCGAAATTGATCAGGTTGATGATGCCGTACACCATGGTGTAGCCCAGAGCCACCAGGGCGTACATGCTGCCCAGCACCAGTCCATTGATGATTTGCTGAAGCAAAACTTCCATACCTGCTCTCCCGTTTTATGTCAGTTGCCAACCTGGCTCGCAGCGCGCAAGCTAACAAAAAGCCCGCCTGTCAAAAGCCAGCGGACTGGCTGGGTTTGGGCGGCGAGCTGATGCGCAAATTGTAGCCACGGCTCTCTAGCGAGAATCGGGCCAGCACAGGCGATTTTGCGGGGTTTACCCTTGAGAAATCTGTTTTTCGGGAGCGCAGCAAATGCGCTGCGGGCCGCCACCTTCAGCCGCGATTTTTGTCATTTTTCGACTTGAGCTCGGCGAGTTTGTCGGCAATGCGGATTTCAAGGCCGCGGTTGACAGGCCGGTAAAAGCCCGGCGACGCCATGCCCTCGGGCAAATAAGTTTCGCCAGCGGCAAACCCGTCGTCCTCGTCATGGGCATAACGATAGTTCTTTCCGTAGTCCAGATCTTTCATGAGTTTGGTCGGTGCATTGCGAAGATGCAGCGGCACGGGTCGGGTGCCATCTTTTTTCACAAAGGCTCTGGCCTCGTTGAAAGCCTTGTAGACGGCGTTGGACTTGGGCGCCACAGCCAGGTAAACCACGCACTGGGCCAGGGCCAGCTCTCCCTCGGGTGAACCGAGCCGTTCATACACCTCGGCGGCATCCAGCGCCATCCGCAAGGCGCGCGGATCGGCCAGGCCGATGTCTTCGCTGGCCATGCGGATCAGGCGCCGCGCCATGTATTTGGGCTCGGCGCCGCCATCGAGCATGCGCACCAGCCAGTACAGCGCTGCGTCGGGATCCGAGCCGCGCACGGATTTGTGCAGGGCGGAGATCGTGTCGTAAAACTGCTCGCCGCCCTTGTCGTAGCGGCGCATCTGCTGGCCCAGCACCTTGAGCAGCCAGGCCGCAGTTACATTGAGTGCGCCTCCCTTTTTCTCGCGCCGCGCCGCCACGTCGAGCGACTCCAGCGTGTTGAGCAGACGCCGCGCGTCGCCATCGGCGTAGGCCACCAGCTTGTCCACGGCTTCAGGTGCTATTGTTTCGATAGCTGGGAGCGCCCGCTCCGCAAGGGCTTTGGCGATGATTTGATTGAGACTGTCATCCCCCAGTGGCTGCAGCACGAACACCACCGCGCGCGACAGCAGGGCGGAGTTGCCCTCGAAGGAAGGATTCTCGGTAGTGGCGCCAATAAAGGTAAACAGGCCACTTTCCACATGCGGCAAAAAGGCGTCCTGCTGCGATTTGTTGAAGCGGTGCACCTCATCGACGAACATGATGGTGCGCCTGCCCTGACCCTGCCAGATGCTGGCCTGCTCGACCGCCTCACGGATGTCCTTGACCCCGCCCAGCACTGCCGAGATGGTGATGAAGTGCGCATCGAAACTGCTGGCCATCAGCCGGGCGATGGTGGTTTTACCCACCCCGGGCGGGCCCCACAAAATGCAGCTGTGCGGCTGGCCGGACTCAAAGGCAATGCGTAGCGGCATGTCCTCGCCGAGCAGATGCTGCTGCCCGATGACCTCGCCCAGCGAACGCGGCCTCAGGCGCTCGGCCAGCGGCGCCGCAGCTTTGGCGTCTGCGCCAGGGCTCAACGAGGTCTCGCCACGGTTGGCCATGCCCTGCCTGTTACTGGCGAATCACGTCTGCCCCGGCAGGCGGCTTGAACTGAAAGCTACCTGCCGGCAACGCCGGGTTGACTTCAAAATTGCTGAAGGTCATGACCGAGCGCTGGCCAAAGCTGTCCAGGATTTCAAGCCGGGCCAGCTCGCTGCCTTTGCTACTCTCCCTGAAACCCACGGTGATGCTTTGCACCTGGCCGTCCCTGGTCTTGGGCGTTGCCTGAACCCATTCCAGGCCCTCCCTGTCCGGCTGCGGCACCAGCGTGAAATCGGCCTGCAAGGCCTTGATATCTCCCGCCGCAGCAACGACGGCAGCGGGCGTTCCGGCCAGCACCTGGGTCAGTTTGCGCGCTGTGACCTGATTGAGATCCACGTCATGCAACCACAAGGTCTGTCCGTCCGAAACAATGCTTTGTTCAAACGGTTTCTTGTAGACAAACTTGAAACGGTTGGGCCGCTGGAATTCAAAGCTGCCGCTGGACGTCCTGGTTTTCGCCGCCTGGCCGTCGCGAGGCGGGCTGGTGACCACCTGGGTGAATCCAGCGCGCCCGCTCTTTGTGTTTTTGACAAAAGCTTCCAGGCTTTCAAGGCCGCTGACCGTGGTGACCTGGGCGCTGACCGCCGCAGCCGCAAAGGCCAGGCTTGCCGTTGCGGCACGCGCCAGGCGGGACGCCCCGGGGGCAAACAGGATTGAAAAAATGGGGTTCATGGTTTTCCAGGTAGGTTCAGGCTGGCGTGGGACAAGATGTGATGTCCGCAGTGTCATGGGACCCTGCAAGCCCGGATAAGTTGCCTGAACAATATATAGGCACCGTAAAGCCCGCAGCGTCATCCTTCCGCGCGCGCGGGCACCAGAATTTCACGCTGGCCGCTACCCGACATGGCACTGATCATTCCGGCTTTTTCCATTTCCTCAAGCATGCGCGCAGCCCGGTTGTAGCCGATTTTCAGATGCCGCTGCACCAGCGAAATCGAAGCCTTGCGGTTTTTCAGCACGATCTCGACCGCCTGGTCGTACATCGGGTCCTTGTCGCCGTCACCATTGCCGCCGGCATCGCCAACCGCATCGCCCTCACCATCCACGGTGCCGCCTTCAAGCACGCCTTCGATGTAGTTCGGCTCTCCCTGTTGCTTGAGGTAGGCCACGACACGGTGTACCTCGTCGTCGCTGACAAATGCACCGTGCACACGGATCGGGAAGCCGGTTCCGCTGGGCATGTACAGCATGTCGCCCATGCCCAGCAAGGCCTCGGCGCCCATCTGGTCCAGAATGGTCCGGCTGTCGATCTTGCTGCTGACCTGGAAGGAAAGGCGTGTCGGGATGTTGGCCTTGATCAGGCCGGTGATCACGTCCACGCTGGGGCGCTGCGTCGCCAGCACCAGGTGGATGCCTGCAGCGCGCGCCTTTTGCGCCAGGCGTGCAATCAGTTCCTCGATCTTCTTGCCCACCACCATCATCAGGTCGGCCAGTTCGTCGATCACCACCACGATGTAAGGCAGGCGCTCCAGCGGTTCGGGCTGCTCCGGCGTCAGGCTGAAGGGGTTATAGACAAACTCACCGCGTGCCTTGGCTTCGTCGATCTTGACGTTGTAACCTGCCAGATTGCGCACACCCATCTTGCTCATCAGCTTGTAGCGTTTTTCCATCTCCGCCACGCACCAGTTCAGGCCGTGCGCCGCCTGGCGCATGTCGGTCACCACCGGCGCCAGCAGATGCGGAATGCCTTCATAAACGCTCATCTCCAGCATCTTCGGATCGATCAGCAGCAGCCGCACATCACGCGCATCGGCCTTGTACAGCAGGCTGAGGATCATGGCATTGATGCCCACCGACTTGCCCGAGCCGGTGGTACCGGCCACCAGGCAGTGCGGCATCTTGGCGAGGTCGGCCACCACCGGCGCACCGCCAATATCCTTGCCCAGTCCGATGGTGAGCATGGACTTGGCTTCGTTGTAAACCTGCGAGCCCAGAATTTCGCTGAGCTTGATGGACTGGCGCTTGGCGTTGGGTAGTTCCAGCGCCATGTAGTTTTTGCCCGGGATGGTTTCGATGACGCGGATGGACACCAGGCTCAGCGCGCGCGCCAGGTCCTTGGCCAGATTCACGATCTGCGCCCCCTTGACGCCAGTGGCAGGTTCGATCTCGTAGCGCGTGATCACGGGGCCCGGCGCTGCAGCCACCACGCGCACCTCGACACCAAAATCCTTCAGCTTTTTCTCGATCAGGCGGGAGGTCATCTCCAGGGTTTCGGGAGAAACCGTCTCCTGCCGTGTCAACGCGCCGTCGAGCAAGTCCACCTGCGGCAGCTTGGAGTCCGGCATTTCGCTGAACAGCGGTTTCTGGCGCTCTTTCGCCACGCGTTCACTCTTGGGGATGTCGGCCAGTGTGGGCTCAATCAGCACCGGGACCGGGTGATGCTCCTCGATCTCGATGCGTTCCTCGTGCAGGATTTCCTCACGCTCGCGTGCAGCCACGCGGCCGACGGCCAGGTCTTCCGCGATTTCGCGCTTTTCGCGTCTGGACTCGATCAGTTCATCCACCCACGCGCCAATGCGCTGCGCGACATGGGCCCATGAAAATGCAAACACCACAGACACCGCAATCACGCCCGCGGCAATCCACACCAGGCCGGATCCGGTAAACCCCAGCCACTTCACGCTGGCCGGGCCGGCCAAGTAGCCCAGCACGCCTCCCGCGTGGCCGGGCAGCTTGAACTCGAACCGGTACAGGCGCGACCATTCCAGCGCCGCACTGGCCAGCAACAGCAGAGCCAGGCAGGACCAGAACCTGACGCGGCTCCAGGCCGTGCGCACGACCACCTGGCTGCGCAGGCCGCGCGCCAGGGCGCCCAGCCATGCACGAAAACCCGCAGCCACCATCCACCACACCGAAAAGCCAAAGAGGAAATAACTCGCATCGGCGAGGTGCGCGCCCAGGCGCCCGCCCCAGTTATGGGCGGCAGCACCCGCAAGCTCCCGGCTTCCCGTCGTGGACCAGGCCGCGTCCTGCGGCGTGTAACTGAGCAGCGAGCCCAGCCAGAAGGCCAGTGCCAGCAGGCCGAGGATCAGGCTGACTTCGTGGGCAAAGCGTTTCACGCCACCGGCAGAAGGCGCGGCAGCAGAGGTTCTGGTGTTCAATGTATCGAGGGAGTAAGTCATAAAACCAGCACCGAGCTTACCTCAGTTGCGCAGGCGAACCAGAGCGCCGCCACGCCCGAAATCGCTGCTCAGCCCAGTGAATTGAGCCGGTCCTTGACCCACATGGATCCGTCGGCGCGTGTCTCGATGTAACCGCGCTCCTCCAGGTCTTTCATGACCCGGCTGACCATCTCGCGCGAGGCGCCAACCATCTTGGCCAGATCCTGTCGCGACACCTTTTCACGGATGACGGTGTTGCCTTCGCGGTCGGGCACAGCGGCCTCCAGCAAGGCCCTGGCGACCCGACCGTAAACATCCATCAGGGCCAGCGATTCAATTTTCCGGTCAGCCTGCCGCAAACGCTGCACCAATCCCTTCATGACCGCATAAGCCATGGAGCTGTTTTCCGGCAGGCAGCGGGCAAATTCCGGGCGCCCCACCACCAGGACATCGGTCTGGACTTCGGTGCGCACGGTGGCCGAGTGCGGCTCGCTGTCGATCAGGCTCATCTCGCCGACATAGTCGCCGGGATGCAAGGTGGCGAGGATCACTTCACGGCCGCGGGCATCGGTGGTCACGACACGGGCCCGCCCGGTCAGCAAAATCGCCAGGGCATTGGATTGTTTGCCCTGTTCGACAATCGCTTCCCCGCGTTTGTAGCGCCGCTTGATGACCGCCGCAGCCACCGCTTCGGCCTGCGCAGCGGTCAACATCGAAAACAGCGGCACGCGCCGTATCAGCTCCAGGTTCGACACCATTGTGGACATATCAAACTTCTCCTGGTTGCGCCGCCGCAAGGGCTTCGCTCGAGTTCTTACAATGCAGGGGTTGTCCCTGTCGGGCCCGCCCCAGGTTGATCCCCGGGTTGGCCATGGCGGTTTACAACTCTAACTGAGTTCCCACGCCGTCCGAATCAGATTTTCACTTATGAAACACTCCAAAGTCCTCATTCTGGGTTCAGGCCCTGCGGGTTACACCGCCGCCGTGTATGCAGCCCGCGCCAACCTCAGTCCGGTGCTGGTCACGGGTATTGCACAGGGCGGGCAGTTGATGACCACCACCGATGTGGACAACTGGCCAGCCGATCCCCTGGGTGTTCAGGGGCCGGCCCTGATGCAGCGCTTTCTTGAACATGCGGAGCGTTTCAAGACCGAGATCATTTTTGACCACATCAACAAGGTCGATTTCGGCCAGCGCCCGTTCACACTGACAGGCGACAGCGGCACCTACACCTGCGACACCCTGATCATTGCCACCGGGGCTTCGGCGAAGTATCTGGGATTGCCCTCGGAAACCGCCTTCATGGGCCGGGGCGTTTCCGGTTGCGCCACTTGCGACGGATTTTTTTACCGCAACCAGAAGGTCTGCGTGGTCGGCGGCGGCAATACCGCTGTCGAAGAGGCGCTTTACCTCTCGAACATCGCCAGCCAGGTGGTGCTGGTGCACCGGCGCGACAAGTTCAAGGCGGAGGCCATCCTGATCGACAAGCTCCATGAAAAAGTCGCCGCTGGAAAAATTGAACTCAAACTGCACCAGACCCTGGACGAGGTGCTGGGCGACAGCGCCGGCGTCAACGGGGTGCGCCTGAAAAGCACCCAGACCGGTGCCACCGAGGACATTGCGTTGCAGGGCTGCTTTATCGCCATCGGCCACCAGCCCAACACCGACATCTTCACCGGGCAACTGGACATGAAGGACGGCTACATCGTGACCCAGTCGGGGCT